>CAYPNW010000039.1:2021-15087 GCA_964411965.1 uncultured Burkholderiaceae bacterium | reverse complement strand
CGCGGCTGCCCTGCGTCGTTGTTATTATTTTCTATCGGCATAATGCTGTTTCTTATAATGCTAGAAGGGTAAGTTCGTTGGTAAATCTTCCAAATGACTTCTGTATCGGCAAGTTCAATAAAGGCATTACGTAGAGTAACGCGATCTTTTTCGCTTAAACTTTTGCGTGACAGGTAAATACCGTTTTTACGCCAAGTTAGTTCTTTCAATGGTTCAAAACGTAACTTGTCGATTAAATCTTCTACACGCTCGTCGTCATAGATCGCACCATAAAAGATTGTTGGCACCATCACGGTTGCTTGAACGTGACCCAATTTCATCATACGTGCAACAGAAAGTGCGTCGGGCTCAAAGCTTAGTCGATCTTGCTTTTTCAATTCCGCAATCATCTCCTGATACGCGGGGCCATAGTCGTGTCCCCGCACTAGGGTGACCCGCAAATGACTCGATTCGATAAGTTGTTTGATCGTATCGATGCCGTCACGCTTGGTGTCGAGCGTAATGAGCGTTGGTCTGGCGCGAATTAAAGGCACAAATTCACCAACTTCGTCGCGCCGTGGCGTCTTAAACATGGATACCAACATGTCAGCAACACCTTTTTCGAACATGTCGCAGGCGCGTGCTGGCGGACTACTTTGAAAGCTGACTTGGCAATCGAGATTATCGGTTGCCGCACGAACTATGGTTGGAAACACCCCAGACACTTGATCTTTTTTGACGATGATGGTCTTACCTGCCGTCCACGCTGGCACGAGCAAAACTTTACTGCACTCAGCACGAGACTGCGAAGGCAGAAGCGTGAATACGAATAGCAAACCAACGAAAGCAGATAATCGAGGGCAAAATCGCACGGCAATCGCTATTTCTATGGGAGCACAGTTGGGGGGATGGGGGACAATCATTACATCCATTTTCAGTACCTAGGATAGAGCAGGAAGGCGACTGGAAAAGTTAAAAAAGGTTAAAAAATACAGCAGAAATGTCTTGCAAATCTTGCTACGCCCCTGTCAAATGTTCAGTCACACAGACTTACTCTAAACGCCGTCCCCAATGTCAGATTGGCACTAAACCTTTTTAATGGAACCATCGATGCTGCTTAGATTACTTCCACCTCGGATGCACGCTTCTTTTCGACCTTTCAGCCTATTTCTCTGCTTAGCCGCCCTCGTTTTTTGCAATGTAAATGGTTTGCATGCTAACGAAGCCAGCGCTGAAGAATCAGCACAACCGGGCTTCACCATCACTATCGCCATACCAAAAAACACACCGAGCGACGCGGCAATTTACGTCGCGGGTTCCTTTAACAATTGGCAAACCGACTTGGCTGCGTATCGTCTACAGCCTGCGTCCGATGGACGCTATGCAATTACCTTGCCAGCGGCAGTGCGTGGCCATATCGAATTTAAATTTACTCTCGGCACTTGGAGCACGGGCGAGGTTGATACAAACGGCGTTGATACACCGAACCGGCAAGCAGAAATTCCGGCAAAGGGAACCGCCAAATATGAGGGCGAGGTGCATGCCTGGCATTTGTCAGCCAAGAACATTCCCGAACTGCAAGCGCAGTTAGAAAAAATCTTGCAAAGAAATAAGGTGCCAGGGCTTGCCGTTTCGGTCATTAAAAAAGATCAGGCCGACTGGATTGCCGGACTAGGCGTCGCCGATGTGGCGAGCAAACGCGCAAGCGAGGCAACAAGCTTGTTTCGCATTGGTTCGATCTCCAAAAACTTCACCGCTTTGGCGATACTGAAACTTGTGCGCGAAGGCAAGTTAAGTTTGCATGATTCGGTGCGAAAACTCATTCCCGAAGTCGCCTTTACCAACCCCTGGGAGGCAACCGACCCAGTGCGGGTCAGTGACTTATTGGAGCATACGACTGGCTGGGAAGACATGCATTTCAGCGAGTATGCGAAAAATGCCCCGACATTAAGCTTGATTGAAGCGCTTGCATTTCGACCTGCCACACGCACGTCGCGTTGGCGCCCAGGCACACGATTTTCGTACAACAATATTGGCCCCGCTGTTGCAGCAGCCATTGTCGAGAAAGTGAGCAAGCGCAATTTTGAAGAGTATATTCGTACGGAATTCTTTTCGCCAATCGGCATGCCCACGGCGACATACCACCAACCAGCGGCCGAGCAGGCAGCAAGCTTATACCAATCAGATGGCATCACTCCCTACCCTTATTGGCATATTTTGTTTCGCCCAGCAGGGTCAATAAACGCCTCCGCAACCGACATGGCGGCCTACCTGCATTTTTTCCTTCAGCGCGGCAGCACAAATGGCAACACCGTGCTGCCAGCCAGCTTCATTGACCAAGTTGAAACGCCAACAAGAACACTCGCTGCACAACAAGGACTGCGCACCGGCTACGCACTCTACAACGAAGCGATTATGCAAGATGGTTTTGTATTGCGCGGCCATAGTGGCGGCGTAGAAGGTGGTTTATCGTCACTTGCTTACATGCCAGAACACGGTGCCGGTTACTTTTTTAGCATTAACGCGGGAAATGGCAAAGCATTTGAGGAAATTAACGCCGCTCTACGAGCTTACATTACACAAGGTTTACCCAAACCCAGCTTGCCCGCCGTTGCGCCCTTGCCAGCCAATGCGGCGAGTTTTGATGGCTGGTACCAGACAGCCGCACCACGCAACGAGAGCCTGCATTTTCTAGAGCGCTTTTTTAGCTTATTGCATTTTCAAGTCGTCGACGCGCAGTTAAAAGCGACTACTTTAGTCGGCCAAGAAACGAGGTTTATTCCGGTCGGTGGCAACCTGTTTAGGCTGGCACCGGATCCATTGGCATCCCTCGCCCTGATACCGCCTCATGATGATGGCCAGTTCATTATTGGTAGCCAAACCCTGCAACGTATTCCAACGTGGCTGGTTGTGCTAGAGCTCGTTTTAGTGGCTTGGTTTGCGCTTGCACTTTGCGCCATAGTCATTAGCTTGCCGGTTTTCGTCGTCATGCGTTGGGTAAAAAAATGGCGTCGTCCAGTTGAACGTTGGTTATTTCGTTGGCCAGTAATTGCCTTGTTGAGCTTACTTGCCATGCTTTTGATATTTCACCTAGCGGGCGAGCAAACAATCACGCGGTTGGGCAATCTGAGCATGTACTCGGGCGGTATTTGGCTGTTCTCACTCTTGTTTGCTGCTGCGGTTTTGGCTAACTCTTGGCGAGTGTGGACCATTTCGAAAACCGAGATTCGATCTTGGGTGCGGGTATATGCATGGTTTGTGGCACCACCCCTGCTCGTTTGTTGTGTTTATTTGAGCTATTGGGGTGTGATTGGCATTCGCTTTTGGGACTAGGCAAGTAGCCAACATCGCTCAGGCGCGCCGCAGCTGATGAAATAGGACATACGCAAAATTGTTCTCACTTGGCGTTCTGCAACAGGCAGTACGTTTGCTAGACAAGGCAGCACAACAACGCTGGGGCAGTTTTGCGTAAGCCCTAAGATACTTACTGCGCGCAATAGGCATCTAGTTGATCTAACCACATTTGCTTTTGCTGTGGGCTGGCAAACGAGGCGATGAAACTATTGCGCGCGATCTGGCTAAGCTGGTCACGGTCAAGTTCCAATGCATCAGCGGTTGCGATGAAGTTGGTATTCATGTAGCCACCGAAGTAAGCCGGATCGTCTGAGTTAATCGTGACGCAAACGCCCGCCCGTAACATGCGCGCGAGATTATGTTGCTGCAAATCTCGCACCACGCAAAGCTTCAAGTTGGACAATGGGCAAACCGTGAGCGGCATTTGCGAACGGACTAAGCGCTGCATCAAATCGGCATCTTCCTCAGCTCGTACACCGTGATCAATACGCTCAACTTTGAGAATATCGAGCGCGCTATGAACATAAGCGGGTGGACCTTCTTCGCCGGCATGCGCAACCAGGCGAAATCCAAACTCACGCGCCTCGTCAAACACGCGAGCAAATTTTTCTGGGGGATGCCCAACTTCAGAAGAATCAAGCCCAACGCCATGCCATACATCGGCAAATGCATCGCGTAAAGTGAGCGCTTCGTGCAAGGTTTCAATCGCCTCCGCTTCACTCAAATGACGTAAGAAACACAAAATCATGCTGCCAGAAAAACCACTCTGTTGCTTGGCTTCGCGCAAGGCACGTGCGATGCCGGCAAATACCGTTGCCATCGGAATGCCACGCGAGGTATGGGTTTGCGGATCAAAAAACAGCTCTGCGTGCAAGACCTGATCAGCTTGGGCACGGCGTATGTAGGCCATCGTCAAATCGTAAAAATCTTGCTCCTTTTGTAGTACCGCAGCACCGGCATAGTACAAATCTAGGAACGATTGCAAGTCACTAAAATTGTAGGCGGCGCGCACCTCTTCGACGCTTGCGTAAGGCAAGCTAACACCGTTACGCTGCGCCAAGGAGAACATCATTTCTGGTTCAAGCGAGCCCTCAATGTGCAGATGTAATTCCGCTTTAGGTAGTCCGCGAATAAAGTCATGAAGTGAGGTCATACTGAGATTTCTGTTTTAAGTTGGGAAGACATGAAGGGTTCTTTTTCGGCATGCTGCTCTTTATGGTGCGTCGTGTAACTTCCATCTTGCAAGTGGGGCGTAGTCTTTTCACGACGCCAAAGTTGCCATAATTGTGAGGCGACCGCTAACGCAATTATGCCCGGTTCTTTCCCCGTGATTTGTGGATCGCCAATTGGACTTACGATGCGGTCAATTTGCTGCTGGGTATAGCCCTTCTCTTTTAGTCGGTGAATAAAGTTTGCGCGTTTGGTGCGCGAACCAATTAAACCAAACCATGCTAGGTCCTCGCGTTTCAAAATTTCTTCCGTGAGGCGCAAATCCAATCCATGGTGATGCGTCATCACTAAAAAATAACTATTCGGTGCCGCATCGGCAATCAAGGCTTCGGGTGTATCGGTGGCTTCCACCTGCAGGTTTTGCGAGAGATTCTCAGGAAAAACTTGATCCCGCTCGTCTACCCAGGTAATTTCACAAGGCGTTTGTTCAAGTATTTGCATTAAGGCGCGCGCCACATGCCCAGCACCGAACACAAATAAATGCGGCGCCGGTACCCGCTCGTCGAGAAAGTGATGTATCAACTGCGTATAGCTGGCGTTACTAAGTAGATCGAGCCTATCGTAGCGAAGTTCCACAACACCACCGCAACATTGACCTAAACTGGGGCCCAAGGCCAGTTTTTCAAAGCGGGGCGCGGGCTGTGTTGATGGGACATCGGCCCCATCTTCGTTCAACCATGCACGTGCGCTTGCGAGCGCTTTCCACTCAAGATGTCCACCGCCTATCGTATCAAAGCTGCGACGCGGAGTGACCAGCATACGAGCATTCTCTATACGCGGCACGGAACCCGCATGCGCCACCACAGACACCAACACGGCATGTCTTTGTGGGGGCAATGTACCCAGCGCAGCGGACCAAGATAGGGGTGTTACTAGGGGCATGAATCGTGGTTGTCGTCAATAAACAAATAGTAGGCTACCACCAACCGCTGAAACTTGACGGCGTTGCCTCGGTTGACAACGACAAAGGAGAAGTCAAGCCAGCCGCCAAGCAAAAAAGAACATCAGTGCAGCACAACAGGCTGCGCCATATATGAATCGAACTGGCCTAAAAAATCATCAATCTCTTCGATACTTGGTTCGCCTGCAATCAAGTCGTGCACGTCTTTGCGGAAATTCGCTGCGAGCGGACCGCCAATAAACCACTCACGACGAACAGCTTTATCAGTAATTTCATAACCGCCAAAACGTAGCGCTTCATGATCGCTGTCTGCACCAAATTCGACGACGCTGTACTGCTCGCTGTTATAAATGAGATTCATTTTTTGCATCCTTTCAAATGGAGTAAACACTCCCATAAGGCTGACATGGCGTCGGTCGTTGTAAATTTCAACGCCTGTCACAACTCAGTCGTCAAAATCATGTAAATCATTACGACCAAATGCGGCAGGAACTTGAATCTACCGTGCAAAAAAGCCCGTGCTTTTCTTATTCTTGGTCTAGGGTGAGCAAAATTGAATGTTCTAAACTTAATAAATTATCGTAAGGCGCTTGTGCCAATGTTTGTTTGACATTGTCTAAATGCGCATCACTTGCAATGCCAATAAATATTTGTTGTGGTTGCATGCGCAAGAGTCGATTCAAGCTAACTCGCATCACGAGATTGCCGATGCAGCAAAAACAACCCGGTGCGATTCTTTGCACAGACCGCAGCGAGTTATCTATCAGGATAGGGTCGCCACTTGGCAAGCCTTCCAATAGCACTGCCACCTTGTTCGTTTGTGGAATTTGATTGAGCGCGTGGGCGATGGCGCGTTCGCGCTGTTGATAATCGCCACCGCTCACAAGAGTGAGGGGAATTGACACAAAACGTCGTGTTGTTGATAGATTTTATTCGCCGCGCTTGGTGTACTTCACTGACTCGACACCTAACTGTTTCAACTTGCGATACAAATGCGTACGTTCCAATCCAGTTTTCTCTGCTACGCGTGTCATGCTGCCGCCTTCGCGGTTTAAATGGTATTCGAAATAAATGCGCTCAAACGCATCGCGTGCTTCGCGTAGCGGAAGATCAAACGACAAGTTCATAAACGGACTTTGCACTGGGGGCATCACCGCAGCCGCGTTGGCAAAGTGGCGCGCATCATAACTACTAGGGGTGGACGAAAACGCATTGGCATTCGCTTGATTCACAAGCTCCGCGCCAGGAGCCACTGCCGCCCGTAGTGGTGGCATGATGGGCTTGGGGATTTCGTTGCTGCGCGTGAGGCCTTGTTGCACTGCCTTCAGGAGTTTTTGTAAAGCGATGGGTTTTTCGAGAAAATTCAATGCACCGATACGAGTTGCTTCGACGGCGGTATCAATTGTGGCGTGACCCGACATCATAATTACGGGCATGGTCAACATGCCATCGCGATGCCATTCCTTGAGCAAAGTTACGCCATCGGTGTCCGGCATCCAGATATCGAGCAACACTAAGTCCGGCCGAGCCTCTGACCGCGCTTCGCGCGCTTGCTGTGCATTTTCAGCCAACTGAACAACATGTCCTTCGTCGCCCAATATCTCGGAAAGCAACTCACGGATACCCATTTCGTCATCAACTACCAATATATTTGCCATTACTCAACCTTTAAGCTTTAACCCTAAACCTTCAAAACCTGATTCTCTCTTCGCACGCTGGCGATATCCTTCAAACAGGAAATTCAGAACAAATTTGAGCAAAATCACTCGCCTATCATTTTCTTTGAAACAATTTTGCGAACTCAACAGTAACTTTGTAAAAAACGAACATTAGACTTTCGTCTGAATGTCAAAGTTGGCTTGGCGTTTTTCGTCTCCACCACACCATTAAATTTCCGGTGCTAACTTTAACAGCAAAATCGATACTTTTGCACCGTTTGTATCAGTCCGATTTTGAATATCAATCTTCCCTCCATGTTCTTCGATGATTTTCTTAACCATCGGTAAGCCTAAGCCCGTTCCGCGCGGCTTTGAGGTTGCATATGGTTCGAACGCGCGCGCCAAAATTTTCTTGGCGAAGCCCGGCCCGTTGTCAAGAATCGATAACCGTACGGCAATGCGCTCTGTGTTGTCCGCACCGCTAAACTTCACTACCTCGGTCACCACGTCAATTGAAGGCGGCGCGCTGGGCTTGGTGTTTTCATTCACCGCATCTTGTGCATTTTGCAGCAAATTATGTATCACCTGCCTTAACTGCGTGGTGTCGCCCATCACTGCGGGCAAATTATCAACCAATTTGAGGTGTATCGAATCACGCCCGTCGCCAGACATATAAAGATGTAAAACATCGTCGATTAATGCGGATAAATTCAAGGGCATTAAAACAGCGGGGGGCAACTTCGCGTAGTCACGGAAATCGTCCACCATACGCTTCATGGATGCGACTTGATTCACGATGGTACTCGTACTTTTCTTCAGAATTGCCTGCTCGGTCTCTTCCAACTTATCTTGCAACTTCATTTGCAGGCGTTCCGCTGATAACTGAATGGGCGTGAGCGGGTTTTTAATTTCATGCGCCAAGCGGCGTGCAACTTCGCCCCACGCGATGGAACGTTGCGCCGAGATGATATTACTGATGTCATCGAACACCACCACATAACCCGTGCCAGAAGCCACTGGCAAGTGCGAGCCGCGCGCCAATAAGGTAATGCCTTTTTCCTGCTCTTGCATCACTTCACCAGCACGCAAATTCAAGGTGTCATTCGGATTAGGAATTTCAACTGGGCGTGGTAATTCAATTTGTTGCTGCCAATGTTGATGGGTTGCGTCGATATCTCCCGTCGCGAATTGCGCGTGTTGTTCAGAAAAGGCTTTATCTATTGCCTCTGCAAAAGCCTGCATGCCTTCAATTTGCATCAAAGGTTTGCCAATTTCTGTATCTAAGGGCAACTGCAAAATGCGTTCAACAGATTCATTGCAAGTCACCAGTTGCGCATGCTGGTCTAGCACCATCACACCCGCCGACATGTTTGCCAGCACGGATTCCAAATACGCTTTTGCGTTCTCTAATTCATTGCGGTTTTTTTCTACTGACGCACGCGCATCGAATAATTGGCGCGTCATGGTATTAAATGATTGCGTCAAACTTCCTAATTCATCCGCCGTGGTCACAATGGGTCGTGGTGACAAATTACCTTCCGCCACCGCCTTGGTTCCCTCAGCCAACAAAAGCAGTGGCCGTGCTAATTGGCCAGAGATCAAAAATGCACTGGTAATCGCTGCAAAAATGGCTAATAGCAAGGTCAAGGTCAGCGTAAAAATATACATAGTTTTCAAGCTGCCCCGCGCCAATGAGCGGACTTGATATTCACTCCACGCAGCGCGCAGCGCCTCAGCTTGGCTCGCCAAGGTCGCTGGCACGGGGTTGATTAATTGCAAGTAGGCCGTCTCATTTTGCAAAGCCAAACCAGTCACGCTGATTTGCATGCTAATCACCACTCGTGAGCGTAATATGTTGGTAGGTTCACTTGGTAGCACAGGGCGTTTGGCGCCAGTGACGTCGTTGGATTTTTCTGGCGTGGTATCTAAAGGTGCTTGTAGTTCGGAGCTGCCTTCCGTCGCCGCATAACCACGGGCTACGCGCGCTTGTCTGATCATATTCGGCGTGGGTAGTTCTGGTACCAAGGAGCTGGAGTTTGCTGAAGCTGAAGCAATTAAACGACCTCGACCATTGACGATAGTTGCTTCCTGTACCTGCAATTGCTCGCGTAGACGTGACAAACGAATAGTGAGCGCCGTCTCGGATGGTTCTTGCAATTGTGAGGCGATATTGCGCGCTTTCGACTGTAAATCCGCCAGTGAAAACTCCAGCGCACTATGGCCTAAGTTCAAACCCGATTCCAACGCCGATTCAACCCGTACATCAAACCATGACTCAATCGAACGGGACACAAATTGTACCGATACGACGTAAATCACCACGCCGGGCAAAATGCCCACCATTGCAAATAACAAAACCAAGCGGGTCATTAAGCGTGAGCCGAATTCGCGCGATTTATATCGACTGAATAGGCGCCACAGCAGCGCCGTTACTAGCACGACCAGCGCCAACGCAACCACGGCGTTTGCACCTAACAAGTACACGTAATAAATGGCGAATTGTGCGGAGTTTTCTGAGGCTGAGGTCAGCAAGAACAGCAGAATACTCATCAGAGCACCGCCAATAATTAAGGCGTAGCGCAAAAATCTGGTCACTTCTCGTCTACCTTGTAAGTGAAACGCTTCCAGTCTGACGACAAGCGCCAATCGCTATTGTTGAGCGAAGTAATCACAAAGGATTTAGGCAACTGATTGATGTCGAGTTTTAAACGTACCGCGACGTTGTAGGTGGCTCCCGCACTTAAGCTTCCTTTTTCCGCCACCACCCAACGGCGTGGTCGCAGCACTAAGGCCATCGCTTCTTCTAGGGTTGGAAAACTCTGTTGCAGGCTGCCATTAATCGCGCCCGTGTATTGGCGAGTCCATAAGTTATAAGCGATGCGCACCGTTTGCACAGTCCGTACGGTTTTTTCATCAAGCCAGTACCAACGAGGTCGCGTCATTTCAACCTCTGTGGTAAACACCATAGGAATCCCTTTTTGGATTGCCTCTTCCAGCCCGTGGCTCAATTCAAACGCGAAGCTTGTGGTAAGACGATAACCTTCTTCCGTTGATTCTATGCGCGCTGCAGTGACCTCAACGTCGGTCGCGAAGACCTGCCCTTGCGGCAGCGCGAGCACCATCAGCACGCTTACGATGCATGTCCAGAAAAAGCGGCAAAGTAAATCTTGAAAGGCCTGTTTGGTGCTTGCCATGAATAAAAAGCAGTGAAAACATCAACGGGAAAAGTTGGTGAACATGTCGACCACCGTAAAAACGCTGCGTTGGCATGATAAAAACACCACCGCACGACACTTCGACGAATGCCCTAGTTCGCGTTGACATAATATCTTGAAACAAGTTTCAAACTGCTGGTTTTTCGAACAAGGCGTAGAACAAACCATCATGATCGTTGTTGCCATCCGACGTTGGATGGAGTTGGCCGGGTGCGGGTAAGCGAATCGCACCGGTACGGGTGGCAAACCCCGTCGCTTGTGTTTCGGATTCGATCGGCCAGATCGAACAAGTTACCATCAAGAGGCGGCCACCTGGTTTCAGTAGGCGCCAGCAATTGTCCAATATGCGCGCCGCATTGACGGAAAGCTGGGCAGCATCAGTTTTACGGCGCAGCCAGCGAATATCTGGGTGACGCCGCACCACACCGGAAGCGGTACAAGGCACATCAGCGACGATACGATCAAAAGGCTGCCTGTCCCACCAATTGCTGCGCGTTGCATCGCCCTGAAGAATCGTAGCAAATAACTTCAAGCGCGCGAGATTTTCATGGATGCGTTCGGCTCGTTTCGAGTCAATTTCCACGGCAACCAGCTCCACATCGGCGGTTTCCAGTATGTGACCGGTTTTTCCGCCCGGTGCCGCGCACGCGTCAAGCACGCGCATACCATCCTGCAAATCTAACAACTCAACGGCAATTTGTGCGCCCGCATCTTGCACGCTCACCATGCCTTGTTCAAAGCCCGGAATCTGTGCAACAGGAACGGGTTTATCAAGCCGCACTGCCGATTGTCCCACCACTCGCGCTGGCATTGCGTTCTGCTCAAGGAGTTGCAGATAATCTGTCACGCTAATTTGACGCTGGTTCACGCGCAGCGTTAATGGCGGCGGCTTGTTGCCGGATAAGAGAATCGCTTGCCAGTCTTGGGGGTAAGCGGCCTTGCATTGATCGACCCACCATTGCGGATAATTCCACAATGCGGCGGGTTGTTTCATGGCGACGGGAAGAAGACTTTCTTGTTCGCGCAAATAGCGCCGCAATACGGCATTCACCATGCCTTTTGCAAAGACCAATTGCGCACTCGATGCCGCCGCATTAACGGCCTGATCAACCACGACAAATTCGCCGTAGGGCGCTGGCACACCAGGTTCTTTAATCAGCAGCGTTAGTGCGCAGCACAACAAGCAATACAGCAAGGGAGGTTCCGCTGGCTTGCTTGTCATTAACGTGATCAAGGCATCAGCGCGGCCCACTTGCCGCATGGTACGGTAAGCAATATCTTGTATTGCTCCACGCGTAGAGGCTTCGGCTTTGCTTTGCTCGAACACGCGGCTTAGGGCTTGCGGTAAAGCGACACCATCCAATACATACGATACAGCTTGTGCTGCTCCCAACAAACTGGTGGCTAACGCGTCTGGCTTGATGGCTAACAGGTCAGGTGTCGAATTGGCTTTGAGTTTGTTGTCCGCTTGGCTTGGCGCACCCGCATTTAATTGAGGAATATGGTCCGATCTGTCACTGGCACCAAGCGCCGATTTTGCGTTCACTGACGTAGATTTTGATGCCTGCGATTGCGCTTTGCGAACCGGCTTTTTCGGCGCACTGGAGGCAGTTTGCGTGGGTTTTGTTAAGGTCTTTCTGGGAGGCACTTGCGTCATGGCGAGTTTTGAAAATAGAGTGTGAAGAAGTTTTGAACAGTTTTGAACCGTTTTGAACAGAGTCGGTAACCAGCGGAACTCTGCAGTCGTCAAATTTTATTTTTGCGAAACGGCAAACAACGACATTACGTGGTCATTCGTCATTCCGCTGAGAACTGATTATCTCAAGGACGCAGGCTAGTCAACGCCGCGTTAGAAAGAACCGGCATCAAGCCTTGCTCATCTAACCAAGTGCGAAGATCATCAAACACCCTTGTCGCATCTAACTCGTTGTAGATTTCGTGAAAAAAGCCCGCGTAAAAAATCGCTTTTGAACTCGCTTCTGGCAAACGTGCCGCAAAACGCCGGCTGCCCATAGGATCCACCAAATGGTCATCTTCAGCGACTTGCAACAATACAGGAAGTTGCAATTGCGGTGCATGGTCATGCGCGTACAGCATAGCGGCTTGCATACTATTGACAAGTCTCGCGCTCACCCGAGTATGCACCAAATTATCATTACGATAGGCGGCAACGACTTCAGCGTCATGCGTGAGAAAGCGCGGCTTTAAGCCATTCGAAACGCCAAAACCTGGAAACAGCGCGGTTGCAAGCTTCAACAAAACTGCTTCAGTCGCAGACAAACGTACTGCCAGTGCGGGTGACGATAAAATGAGCCCGCGTAATGGTGCTAAGCCCGCAGTGGCAAAACGGGCGGCAAACAAGCCCCCCATGCTATGACCAAACAACAAAGGGGGCGCGTGCAACTGGTCGCTGAAATCATTGATAAGGGCACGCGCATCACGCAAAAATGCTTCACCGTCCGGCAAGCTGCCACGCGCGCCACTTGATTGTCCGTGCCCACGATGATCATAGGTACGCACGACAAAACCCAGCGCATTAAAGAAGCGGGCAACGTGTGCGTACCGCCCACAATGTTCACCCAAGCCGTGCATGATAACGACACCATCACGCGCGTCGGCGTGATCAGCCAAGGGCCAATCGCGCACAAATAAGTGCCCACCATCGGCCAACGGAAATTCAAACTCGCGTGTATTTTCTATGTGCGCAGTCATGCGATATGCGGCCTATC
>CAYPNW010000039.1:0-1921 GCA_964411965.1 uncultured Burkholderiaceae bacterium | reverse complement strand
CTTGGCTTGGCTTGATTTAAACGCCCCACATTACTTCGCGTTGCATCTTATGTGCCGCATGCAGCATCTCCAGTAGCGGGTAAGCACGCGCTGAAAACTTCACGGGCTCTGGATGTTCGTGTTCGTTATCGTCACCATTATCATTATGGTGCGCATCAATATCACGCACGACTTCTTCAGAAATAGGGTGAGCCCGGCTCTCGGCCACCGCAGCTTCGAGCACCGCAATCGCATGCGCTGTTTCATTGGGCATAATAACGCCGCGTTCGACATCTTTATGCAATACATCCAGCAGACGCTTAGCGTGTTCTTTATACATAGTCACTTCAGCTGCGGCTTTTGATTTGAATGTGATTAACATCGCGTGCTCTCCTTTTGCCCATCCAACCTTCGACGGAAGTGTGAAGATTTTGGACTATGATAATCCTAAAAAGCGTCAATGCAAGACTTCTGGTTGACAATACGAAACGAAAATAAATATTTGGCACTGTTTGCTGTTGACGATTTTCGCTTTTATAAGCGCAGACTTCATGGTTGTAGCCAACGTCGGCTCGCATCATTGTTTATTTTTTCTCCAATATTTTGTCGTTATAGGATTTAGGCAAAATTGCGTTGGCAAGGCGCGAAGTCGCAGACAGTTCGAAGGGTAAGGCAAGACAAAGCAACAACGCCAACGTCTGTTATTTGTACGTCCTACGTTAGAATATTCAGCTTTTAAAAAGAGCCATTATGCAAATTTCTACAACTGTCACCGAATTAGTATTTCGCCTTGCAGCAATCAGCGACGCTGCTGCCATTGAAGCGTTGGTCAATAGTGGTTACCGAGGTGATGCCAGCCGAAAAGGATGGACCACCGAAGCTGATTTGTTGGGCGGCACCCGTATCAATTTACAGGAAGTCAAAGATTTGATGGCGGCCAAGGATTCAGTCATTTTACTTTGCTTGCAAAATGCCGAAATCATCGGCTGTGTGCTCTTACAGCACGAGGACGCCAGTGTTTACTTGGGCATGTTTGTGGTGCAGCCGACTTTGCAGGCAAATGGTATTGGACGGCAATTGATGCACGCAGCAGAAGACTTAGTCAAAACCCGTTGGCGCGCAGAAAAAATTTGGATGACGGTGATCACCTTGCGCACTGAGTTGATCGCCTATTACGTCAGGCGCGGCTACCAGAAGACAGGCAGCTTTAAACCCTTCCCACCCGAAATTGCACAAGCTTTTGCGACGGTTGATAATTTACAGTTTGAAGTATTAGAGAAAAATTTGAGCTACGAATGACAGGAAATTCCAATCTCGCCGCAGAGACGCAGAGGGCGCGGAGAGCATCTTCAATATTTGATCGCTTTGTGAAGCTGCGGCCAAGCCTTTGATTTAAGACCCGTTTCGCCAATAATGCTTCCGCTTTGCAGCCACAGGTTGAAAAACGATCTCTCGCATTTTTTTATCAGTACCGACATTAAGCCCAGATTTTCTTAGGCGCGCCTGCAGCGCTATTTGCGAGCTGGTGGCGCATTTTCGGTCATTTTCGCTGCTCTTCGTTGCCAATAGCTCGCTATTGGCGCCTCATTCACATCGAAACTGCCTCGAAAAGTGCATCCACCATCGTCGCAAATCCTAATGGAAAATCTGGGTTAAATTTTACCAATAGAGCCTTATACTCCAATTAGTAATTTTCATTTACGCCGTATTATTAAGCGAAATCGGGTATTTTATTCACGAAAAAAGGGGAGTATATGTTTCTTAGACACTTAAGAACTGCTACCGCAGCTACTTCCACAACTGCTTCCCGCGCTACCGGAGTCTACACTGCTCGCGCAATCGCTAGCACTCGCGTCGCCATGATTGCAATCGCTTGAGCCGCCGTCGCCGTGCCTTGATGATGGCGCCGCGTAATCAGTTGAACCCGTATCGCTAGCATAAG
>CAYPNW010000038.1:0-15196 GCA_964411965.1 uncultured Burkholderiaceae bacterium | reverse complement strand
GCAGACGAAGTCGTTGATTTCTACAATGCGATGATTGCATTGAAAGAGAACGAGCATGCCAGTATCGAGCAAAAACGTACACAACAAGGATGGCTCCAAACAAAGTCGGGTAAAGGCACGGCGAGCGTTCGTTCCGTTGTACTAAAAGACCAACAAAGCAAAGCCGTAGTGAGCACAGCGCAAGTTGGACAAGCGCTCGAAATTTTCTGCGAGGTTGAAGTCTTTGGTGAAATTGCCGAACTGGTACTTGGACTGATGATTCGCGATAAGCAGGGCAGCATTATTTGGGGTAGCAATACTTGGTACACCAAGCAGGTTGTCCACGACCTTAAGGCGGGCGACCTCATCAAATACGTGTATTCCTTTGCTGGCAACTTGGGCGCGGGATCGTATGCAGTGACCACGGCATTGACACGCGCCGAGACTCATTTAGAAGAAAATTTTGAGTGGTCTGACAATTTACTAGTTTTCGACGTCGTGAACGTAGACAAACCAGAATTCATCGGTAGTACTTGGTTACAGGGCAATTTTCAAATCACTCGCAACCAACCAAGCTAGGGTTGATGGCATTTTTTGCCAAGACCTCTTGATACAAGCGTACATAGTTTTTCGACATTCTATCTGCTGTAAAAAGAGCTTCATAGCGCAAAAATGCCCTGCGTCCCATTTCTGCCGCAGTCTGCGGATGATCAATCAAGTATTGCATGGCTTTTCGAAATGCATAGGCATCATCTGGAGGCACCACCAAACCTGTCTCTTGATCAATATTGATGTAGGTAGTACCCGTACCAATTTCAGTTGAAATCATGGGCTTGCCAAACATTGCACCTTCTAACAGGGATATACCAAATGCTTCTGAGCGTAAGTGGGACGGAAACGCCAGTGCATAACAAAGCGTTAGTAAGGCAACCTTGTCAGTTTCAGGAAGCGCGCCTAAAAAGTGCACGTTTGAGAGTTGCAAGCGCTTTGCTTGGCGCTTTAACTCTTGCTCCACCGGACCTTGACCGATAATCACGACAGGTATCTGTGTGCCTGCAGCAGCTTCCAATAAAACATGCAAGCCCTTGTAATAGCGCAGCATTCCAACAAACAGAAAAAAATTACTCCCTACTTTTTCACGCCAATAATCAAGTCGGGTTGGCTCTGGTGCAGGGTAAATCTCTTTGTCCAAACCGTAAGTAATGACCTCAGTCTTGGCTTTATATCGTTCTAAAATCGAACTCGTGGCCAGATAATTCGGTGATGTCGCAACGATTCTATCGACGTCATTGAGAAACAAGTACTTTAACGGTTGGTAGAGTTTTAGTAGATGCTTCTGTCGCACAATATCAGAGTGATAGGTGACAATAGCGGGCTTCTTTATTCGCGCACAGAAATGCGCCAAATCCATAAAAGGCCAAGGGAAATGATAATGAATTAGGTCGGCTTGTTGCGCTAACTGCGAAAATTTTCTAAAAGCGGAAAAGGAAAATCCTGTTGAAGCAACTTCGAAATTAAGTGGCACACGGTGTACTTTATGTCCCTCAAATTCAAGTTCGAAATTTTGCTTGTCGCGCGTCAAAGTCAGCACTTCTGCATCCACGCCGAGACGCGCCGTACCAACTACCATTTGACGAATTACCTGCTCAACACCACCAAAGGTATCGGGATAATACGTGCGATAAAAATGTAAGACCTTCATCGCTGTTGTTCCGCAAAACGATACGCTGCCACTGTTCCCGCCACGCAGTTATCCCATGTCAATTGCGCTGCACGAAGTAATCCGCGTTCAATTGCTTGGCTCCGCCACGTTTCATTTTCTAGCGCATACTGAAGTTTCTCTGTTATATCTACGACATCTCCTGGTTCAACCAAGACCGCTGCGCCCGCAGCGACTTCTGGCATTGAGGAACAGTTGGATGTCAACACTGGCACACCGGATGCCATTGCCTCGGCGATTGGCAAGCCAAAACCTTCATACCAAGAGGGATAAGTAAACAGTCGACATCCCGCATAGAGATAAGGTAAGCACCGTTGATCGACAAAACCCAAGTAAATGAGCCAGCCTTCTGCCGTGGCAGCGTCGATGGCCGCATGGATTTCTTCACTTTGCCAACCTTTGCCACCAACCAAGACTAGCTTCCACTGCAAACGTGTGGCAATGGGGAGTTTACGGTACGCGGCGATTAAATTCGCAATATTTTTTCGTGGTTCTATTGTTGAAACAAATAAACTATAACGTCCTGAAGATAAGCCATATTGAGCAAGAACCTCTGATAATTCCGATTCTTTACGCGGAAAATAATTGTGATCCACACCTAAAAGAACCGAGCGAACTTTATCTGGATGAAGATCAAATTCCCTAATTACTTCAAATCGCGTGGCTTCAGAGTCGGTCAATACTATCTGCGCTCGCTGCGCCGAAACGGGCATCAATTGACGCATCCGATCTACTCGGGTTCGTGGATGCCAATGCGGGAATCGATAAATTGAGAGGTCGTGCATTGTTACGACATTTGTCAGCCGTGTTTTCGGAATAAAGTAACTTGGTCCATGGAAAATGCCATCGGATAAGCCCGCCAACTGAAACGACGTCGCAAATGGCAAAAACTTTGTATGCATCGTTGAAAACCACGGAAGTTGCCCTAACCCTTGACGCAGTCGACCTTTAAAATTCAACCGGGGTTCGACGATTGTGTTCGACACTTGAATGCTATTTTTTGCTTCATGCTTGGCTTCTTGAAGTAACGGCATCTTCCGCCAAAAACCATCCGCAGTAAAACGAATTGAGTCGATCTCGGTGTGTTTTGGCAAGCGCGTCGCCAGTTCCCAAGCATAGCGACCAATGCCTGCTAAAGGCGGCTGTATCGCGTCGATTGAAAGTACCAAATTCATGAATAGACCGATTCTGTTGAAGCCGCCAACATCCAAGACAAAGTCTCCTCCAACGGGAAAGTTGACACATGACCGATCAAGCTCGCAAGTTTTGACGAATCTCCCACCAGTTTTTTTACTTCATTTTTGCGCACAAAAGCAGGGTTCACTGCAACCTGTATTTTGTATCCAGCCAGTCCTTCAACCTGCGCAATGACTTCGCGCAAACTAGTGCCGAGTCCAGAGGAAATATTATAGACTTCGCCGCCCGGCGCAAGGGAGAGTAGTTTCGCGTAAATTTTCACGACAGTACGTACATCCGAAAAATCACGTTCGACATCCAAGTTCCCAAGCTCAATGAACGGTTTACGTTGGCGGAAATGGGCGACAATCTTTGGCAATAAAAATGTCTCTGCTTGCCCCACCCCTGTGTAGTTAAAGGGTCGAGTAATTACGATCGGTAGTTGCTCCATCCAGATTTTGCACACATATTCCATCGCTAACTTTGAGACTGCATAATCGTTGGCGGGCTGCGCTGGCTCAAGTTCGTTGATATTTTGCGCTTCGGTATTGCCATAGATATTCGCGCTACTCGCCACTAACACCTTGCGCGGTTTATGCTTAAGTGCAGCCAATGCAGCAAGCAAATTTCGCGTGCCTACCACATTCACACCGTAGATGGTGTCCAGATTTCCATAAGCCACATTAGAAATTGCAGCGAGATGCGCAACGATGTCTGGTTGCACCCTTTCAACCAAGGTGCGGACTTGATCTGCTTGACGCAAATCAACGGAGAAAACTTCAGGGCCACGCAATTCATCACCATGCGCCGTGCCAAACACTTGATACCCCTCTGAAGCTAACTCCTGTGCTAAGTAGCGTCCCGTGAAGCCGCGCAACCCTGTAATGAGCGCGCGCGGTTTTCCAGTGTGTTCAGAATGAATTGCCATGGGCATTACGTTTTAAATCCGCCTGCACCATCATTTGACATAACTGTTCCAAGCTCGTCTTTGCTTCCCAACCTAGCACATCACGCGCTTTTTGCGCATCACCTATCAATAATTCAACTTCAGCGGGACGATAGAACTTGGGATTGACACGCACAAGAATCTTTTCTGTTGTCGCGCAGCGAGCCACCTCCGATTCACCTTGGCCATGCCACTTTAATTGAATATCGACTGCTTTAAAGGCCATAGACACAAAATCGCGAACAGTTTCAGTTCGATTTGTTGCTAATACAAAGGTATCAGGTTGATCAGCTTGTAACATCCGCCACATTCCTTCGACGTATTCCTTTGCATAACCCCAATCGCGCTTAGCGTCCATGTTTCCCAACTCGAGACAATCAAGCTGACCAAGCTTTATTTTCGCCACTGAATCAGTAATCTTACGGGTGACAAATTCGCGACCACGTAACGGCGATTCGTGATTAAACAAAATACCGCTGCAACCAAAAATTCCGTACGATTCACGATAATTGATCGTCATCCAGTGAGCATACAGTTTGGCTACGCCATATGGGCTTCGAGGGTAAAAAGGCGTGGATTCGCGTTGCGGTGTCTCTTGCACTTTACCAAACATTTCTGACGTCGAGGCTTGATAGAAGCGTATTTTTGGATTGACAATGCGTATAGCTTCCAACAAATGCAAGGCGCCAACCCCGGTGATTTCTGTTGTCGTGATAGGCTGCTCAAAGGAGACACCCACAAAACTTTGTGCAGCCAAGTTGTACACTTCTGTTACTTGTGTCGTTTGCAACAAACGAATACTTGACGAGAGATCAGTTAAGTCAAATTCGACTAGTTGCAAATTCGGATGATCAACAATACCAAGCTCTTCCATGCGCCAGAAATTGACCGAACTAGTGCGTCGGTATGTTCCCACAACCGAATAGCCCTTCTCCAACAATAACTCCACCAGGTAGGCACCGTCTTGTCCAGTGACACCTGTAATCAATGCTTTTTTACTCATTCAAAAACCTTTTCGCCTACGCGAATTCATGATTATTTTTTTTCTTAAAACCAGTTCAGCGAAACAGCAAGAAATCATCAAATTAAAAACACTTTGCTGATATTCGCGATCAACCTCGAACCCAGCAACATTTAGGCAGGTTCTATAACGACGACACGGCCACAGTGTGGCATTCATGCCGGAAGAAAACTGTGACCTAAGTCACACTTTATAAGTATACAATAATCACCAAGGGCTTCGGTAAAGTGTTGCAACAGATTGTAAGTTTGGTGACTTTTCCGGTGCGTCTTATCTTAAATGCCATAGCGCTGGCGATAATCAGCAACTTTTTCTTTGTAAATGGCCAATTCAGCCACCACATTGACACCACTTAGTGCCTCAAACAAGTCATTCAAATCGGCAATGGCAATAACAGGAATGTTGTAATTTTTACCTACTTCTTGTACTGCAGAGAGTTCCGATAGCGCATCATCTTTACCCGCACGCTCCATGCGATCTAAGGCAATCAAAACAGCTGCAGGCGTAGCGCCTGCAGCACGAATAATCTCAACCGACTCACGCACCGATGTACCCGCTGAGATAACGTCGTCGACAATCACTACTCGTCCTTGCAACGCTGCCCCAACGATCTGTCCACCTTCACCATGGTCTTTTGCCTCCTTACGGTTATAAGCAAAAGGAACATTTCTGCCTTGCGCAGCAAGCGCGACGGCAGTTGCACTCGCTAAGGTAATGCCTTTGTACGCCGGACCAAAAAGCATATCAAACGCTACGCCAGAATCGAGCAGCGTTTGGGCGTAAAAATGCGCAACCCGTCCTAGATTATGTCCGTCGTTAAACAAGCCGGCATTAAAAAAATAAGGAGATAAACGCCCCGCTTTGGTTACAAATTCTCCGAAACGAATCACTTGTGCGCCAATGGCGAATTGAATAAATGCATGTCTGGAATTGGACACGATATGCTAACTCTTCAATGGATAAATTTAGCTTATTTCGGGTTCTATAACTAGAACGACAAATAAATATCTAGGCCGACCAATTACTACAAAAGATATCTAAAGCACAACTAAAATACGGTTGTAATAAACACCTACAATTACAAACATCAGAGGAGGACGGTTAGGCAATTATCAGGTCTTATCTTAACTTACCTTACGTTTTAAGAAAAACTATACGTGCTAAAGAAAGACCTGACTACTAGATATCGCTGACTTCGCCAGCGAAAAACGAAATACTATTGTGGCCCGACGGCAACTGCACCGAAATTGTTCTTAAATAACTGATTTGAACCAGGGTTGAGATTTGAAATAGCTGTGCCGTTTCCCCGCAAATCATTGTTTGCCAGAATTACGTAATCAACACCGCTACTTATCACAATTCCCGACATGGTGTTGCCGCCCACCCCGGCACCGTTGCCAATACGTGCGTCGGTTATACGTACGCTACTTAAGCCCGAATTGAAGTACGCACCAAATCTATTTTGTCCAATTTCGCCTCCGATAATAGAAAGGTCTGAAACAACTCCCCCAGTTGTAATGCCGGAGCCGCCATTTAATAAAAAATGAGGTGAGACGAAGTGTATGCCTGCAACCAAACCGGATCCGCTATTCACGATATATACGCCATCAGACGAAGAGGATCCCGCCCAAACATTGTCAAATCTTGAGCGCAATACGCTGCCGCTTCCAGTTGGACTTATACGAATACCGTTCGTACTGGAATTATCGAAGAAACAGTGATGAACCCATAGGCTGAAAACATTTCCAGCGTCTGTTGCCGCGCTTAATGTGCTTGTATATGGATCAACCAAAAGGCCGATACCTTGCTGAATCACGGAGGTATTACTGATAATCAATGCAGCAGAGTTTCGCACTCTAATTCCTGCGGCGGATACCTGAGGTTGTTGCGCGCCCATGAGTACATCATCAATTAATTGACTATTATCTCCACCTTCTGCCCGAATACGAATTGCGCCCGGTGCGCCGTCTTGAAAGCGGCCGTGACGAATTCGCGCAACACTTCCAGTCATTAATATTCCATTAAAATCTCCGGTCATGTAGAAATCATCAATAAAGGATTCCCGTCCGCTCAAAACCACATAGCTCCCACCAGTTTGTGTGACAGCAGCGCTGAATTTAAATCCGCGCAATCCGGAACCGGCTCCGCTAGCATTAAATAATGTACCTGTGGCAGTTGTCGCACGGATTACTGTGGCATTGCGACCGGCTCCGACAAGAACAGTTCCATCAGACAATATTCCACCACCTGTATACAAGCACGTTCCGGACGGAAAATTGATCGTCCGACCACCCGCCGAAAGAAGCGCGTTGTTTATGGCTACCGTATCATTTGCAACGCCGTTGCATAAAACACCGTAACTAGTTGCAAGAACGGCATTTCCTGCGGTATTGCCTTGAGCAAACGCAAAATGTAAATTAAATGCAAACGCAGCAAAAATTATTTTTTGGAGATAATTCTTCATGATTGACTATCCATTTAAGTTTTGAGATTATAGAAAATAGCATTACATGACTAAAAGCAGGGGGCAAGTTCGCATACATGCTTATAAGAGCATAGCATTTAATGTTAATTAAATGCTATGCTAATTTGTAAAAAAATATTTTTAAAAAGAGAGCAAAAACCCCATTTTGAAAATAAAGCGTTGGCCTCACAGGGTTCTGTTGGCACTTAACTTAACCAACGCACGTGTGCTGTAAGTTCAACAAGCGACCCGAATCGGGAAACAAGCTTGTCGAAAAGCGTTGACACCCGCCAGTATCGTTTGAGATTTGCGATAACATACACAACAACGTTGAGGTAGCGATATCGGTGTCGATCAAATTATCACTGCTCTTTCCGGTTCGCTATCGGCGGAATAACTATCTTGGTATTTTTACTTTCAATCAACCGTGTCCCAACGTTTTCACAAAAGGAGTTCGTAAGTTAATGATTGGTACGTTAAAATAATTTTTATCTCCGGTAACGTGAACCTCGCGTTCCTCGCAAGGAACCAAATTTCAAAGAAAAATCGGTTTAATAACCTCGATAAAATTGATGCATGCTACTCAAATAATTCTAACAAAATTTGCATTCATCATCATTTTATTCACGATCAACCAAAACCTGGCACAACTGAATTGCACTTTCTCGCCAAGTAAGCCATTTGATTTTGCCCGCTTGAGGAGCGCACTTTTCATCAAACAATTGCAACCAATTTTGTAGCGACCTGCTCAAATCGTAGCCTTGCATGCCTTGAAAGTAAAAGGCGTGATCCGAAGCGATTTCCCGAAAAACGGGCAAATCGCGTGCGATTATGGGTAATTCATGTCGCGCCGCTTCGATTAGTGGCAGTCCGAAGCCTTCACCTTCGGAACTCATCAATAATGCGCTTGAATCTTGATATAGCTTGCTCAAAGTTTCATCGCTACAGTGTTCAAGCCAAAACAATCGTCGACCCAATTCTGGATGCGAACGCAAACGACGAGCCAAGGCCTCCGTTTTCCACCCCTGCCCACCAACGATAATCAAGCATATCTGAACGCCCGCCAGCCACAGCTCTTCAAAAGCGTCAATCGATTGCTGATGCCCTTTACGTGGTTCAAGAGTACCCACCATCAAGAAGCATGGCATTTTTTCAAACGCGCTCTGCAACTCAATAGTAATCTCGCCGCCGCCACTTGTCGGCAAACTAGCTTCAATATCTGCTCCCAAATGAAATACACCGATATTGAACTTTCCCAGCCTATTTCTTTGGCCAATACCAATCCAATTGTTCAAATCGTCCGCCACTGCTTGCGAAATACAAAGCGCACCATCTCCTATTTTCATCAAGGTATTTAACCAGTTTCCAAAAATAGACTCCATCTCATTTCGAAAGTAGGTTGGCTTTAGAACGGGCAAAATATCGTAGATGACAAAGTAAACCAACACACCTTTTTGACGTAAACCGTAAAAAACCTGCTCACAACTAACGACTGCCTCGCAGTTCAAATCAAGTCCGAGGAATATATCTCCATTTTGAGCTTCCACCAATTCATCCTCGCTGACGATCGGCGGCAAATTAAACAACTTGCACGTAAAAGTGCGCACATAGCGAAGACCTTCTGGTGTTACAGAAACCGGCTCTATACGAAAACCTAATGGAGGTAAGGAGATCAGTTCATTAAGAATGGCTCGAACGACACGTTGAATACCCGATCTAGGATCAACTTGTGCAAGTACCGTCACATCAATAAACAAGCGTTTCTGCCCGAGTTGTTGCCGATTTCCTGAAATACAGGCGGCTAATGCGCATAATTCAGTGTCCGATGATTCTGATGGCGCATCAATCGAGGCGATCTTATTTAACAAGCGACTCTGCTTGCTTGCAGGCGCATTTTGGATGATGTCTTCAATTGCCATCAAAAATTGTTCGCCAATTTCGGTTGGGGCATGCTGGGTTTTGATGTAATCCCGCGCGGCGCGTCCAAGACATGCCCGGCGCTCAGCGTTTTCCCATAACGCAAGTATTGCAGTTAACAGATCTGGCTCGTTAAAATCACCTGAGAGCTTTACGACCGTTTCCTCTGGCAATTCACACATTGCTTGATTACCACTTACGATAGTCGCTACACCGTACGCCAAGCAATCCAATACGCTTTCAGAGTTTTCAACTGTGGTCAAGGCACACAATTGAACAGCTAAATCTGTGGCCTGGAGAAAGTTACTTAAAGATGTCGTGTCGACAGAACCAGTAATCCTTACTCGATTTTGCAGTCCGCTTTCATTAATAATGTTTGTTAGTTGGTTTCCATACGATTTGTCAACATTTTCGCCAACAAATATTAAATGACAGCGTGTGTCTTGCATTAGCGGTGAACTAAGCCAAACACCCAACAATTGATGATTGAGTTTGCTAGGATCCAGACTACCAAATGCGCATATTACGAAATCACCCTCAGCAATTCCTAACGCATTACGTGCCATTTTACGATTCAGATTGCGCGGTAAAAATCTGAGTCTGGGAATGCAATGCCAAGCCTTTGCAACCGTTGGACCTAGCCATTTGTGGGCAAGTTGTATTGCTTCTTTTGAATGAACAATAACACCCAATGCCTGATCAACGACGGTAAAATTACAAGGATACTTTTCAATCATCTCTTGCATATCTTTAACATGAGTGTATTCACGCAGGGCGCTAAAGCCGTGCGAAGCGTAGAGCGCTTCCGCAAAACCTCTCTCTTCTTTCTTAAGATATTCCGAATGCGACGCTATACGACTCAGGTAGAAATCTTGCAATATCACGATACCTGGGTAGCGTTCCATAACATCGAACATGTACAGATGAAATAGAGAATTGCCTACGTTATAGATGATTCTTTCAAATCGTTGAGCATATTGCTCGAACCAAGCCAAAGTTCGAATAGAAAAATTTGCTGTTAGCCAAGGATTTGTTATCTCTCCATCAGTGCTAATTAACTCGATTTCGTAATAACGGTCTAACTCTAACAGTAGCTCATAGTCATTGTCAGTGAATCCCGTTTGCTTCATTGGCGGCGATACGAAAAATGCTAAATAAGGCTTTTTCTTTGAGTCACTAAGCGCAATTTTTATTTCTGCCGGCGACCTAGATTGGCGATGAAACTCCTCAAATCCTGCAATCGCTTTTTTCGCAGATGCATCCCATGAAAATTTTTTCGATTGTTGCAAGCCATGTTTGCGCAAAGTCTCCGCGAAGCCAGGCACGCTGAGGGCATCATGTATTTTGGACGTGATGTCACTTTCTACATAGGGGTTAAATAAGGCGTCCGGGCGCCCTACAACTTCTGGAAGACTGCTAGTGTTGGAGGCTATCACCGGCGCACCGCATGCCATTGCCTCTAAGGCCGGAAGACCAAAGCCCTCGTGCCAAGATGGAAAAACAAATAGCGCACAGCCTGCATATAACAAGGGCAAATCCTCATCTGCTACAAATCCGGTTAAGACTAATTCGTCTTTTTCTAAACCTGCTTGTTGTGCTAATTTTTCCAAACGTGCGCGATCAAAATCGCGGATCACGCAGACAATGGCAAGTTGGTACTTTCTTCGTAATTGGATAGGCAATGCCGCAAACGCGCGAATCAATGCTTCGATGTTTTTTCGCGGCTCTATGCCTCCTGTGTACATAATGTAGGGACGGTTTATTTTGTATCGTTTGCTGCATGAATCTATTTGCTCGTTGTTGTCATACTGCGCGTAAAACCGATCGTCAATCGCGGAGGAAATATTGACGATTCTTTCCGAAGGTAACTGGAGCCAATCGAGCGCTTCCTGCCGTGAGTACTCGGAAATGGAAAGTAACATATTCGCTTTTTTCAATGACTGAATTTTTCGGTAGTACCAAGCCTTTACCTGCGGATTTTGCAAGTACACATCTGCGTTTATCAATGGTATAAGGTCATACAAGGTCGCCACTGAAGGCAAGTACTCTCCGCTTCGGCCTATGCTGGTCACTACACTGTCATCAAGGCCTTCAAACAAGCTGCTTACATGAATAATGTCGGGTTGCAATTCTGCCAATGCCTGTTCGCGCAGTAATTCCGCCGCGCGAACACGCCTATGGTTTTCTGTATAGAGTTCTGCTGCCGGCCCAGGGGAATTCCACACATGGACATGATCAGACGCGATTTTTCCGTCAAACTCCGCACGCATCGCTAGTACGCTCTCGGGGAACAATCCATTTAAGAATAAATGAACATCGTGTTGCGTCGCATTTTTTACCATCGCTTTCGCCAGCGCCATGGAATAGCGACCTATGCCACGATGGCGGCTTCCTGGGGACTGACACGCCTGCAAGTCAATGATAATGCGCATATTGGGAGCATTCATTTCGAAGTGTGGATTGTGACCCGTAAGCGCCTTAAGATGATCGAAGCGGCAGGGGTTAATTTCTTCTCAGAGTACATGTTTGGGGAGGCGAACTGTTTGGCTACATCAGGCCCGCTACCAGCACTAATAATGAGGTTTCTTACGCGCATTTCTAATCTCGGAAAACGTAAAAATACTCGTTGCGCGACACTTCTAATTATTTGACGATTTGCCAGACGACGAATAACTGTCACCAATACTTTTTTCGGTCGAAACATTTTTCGTCTAACTAAACCTAGCACCATGCCAATGGCTCTTATTGGTGCGGTAATCTTCCAAGATGTGCTCGCATAGACTGCATCAAGTTCGTCGCGTACTTTTTTTTCGCTCATTTTAAATCTTCCTGCTGCATAATAAACTCAACCAAAGTTCGAAAGTATAAACTAACGGTTTTTCTACACTTTGCCTTTCGTTCGTGTGTTAAATTTTTCTTTAATAAAAAATCGCCGTAACCGACGGATAAAAAATGCATATTCCAAATAAATATATTCGGAGCGGCTGTCAAAACTAGTCAATAGTTTATCTGTCGTATTGTATGTTCAGCAAATTAAGAGGCTGAAATTTTCGATGCATGACAATGAAGAAATTCATGTAGGTTTGGCTCAATGAAATTTCACTTTCAGTCTTAAAGAAAAGCGACTTTTACCAAATGTGGAAAAATAATTTTCCCTCTATTCAAAACTTTAATCTGTAAGAATCATTCATGACAAAAATTATCTCCGCCAACTTAAATGGCATCCGCTCTGCGGCGAAAAAAGGTTTCTTTGATTGGCTTGCCAAAGAAGCGGCTGATTTTGTTTGTGTGCAGGAATTGAAAGCGCAATCAGCTGATATGACGGAAGAATTTCTGCATCCGCATGGCTATCATGGCCATTTTCATTATGCGGAGAAAAAAGGTTACTCAGGGGTTGGTGTCTACAGCAAAGCCGAGCCTGACGCGGTGCAAATTGGCTTTGGTGATGCCGAGTTCGATGCTGAAGGTCGTTATGTGCGCTGTGATTTTGGTGATCTTACGGTGATTTCTTTGTACTGCCCTTCTGGCTCTTCCTCACCGGAACGCCAAGAGGCGAAATTTCGATTTATGGCGGCATTTTTACCCCACCTGCAAACCCTGATCGCGCAAGGGCGTGAGTTGGTTATCTGTGGCGATTGGAACATCGCCCATAAAGAAATTGATTTAAAAAATTGGAAAAGCAACCAGAAAAATTCTGGATTCTTACCGGAAGAACGTGCGTGGATGACGCAACTTTTTAATGAAGTTGGCTGGGTGGATGTGTATCGGCAGTTACATCCAAGCGCGACGGATGAGGCTTACACTTGGTGGAGCAATCGCGGTCAAGCTTGGGCGAATAATGTGGGGTGGCGCATTGATTATCATGTGGCGACACCAAGCATTGCCAGTCGTGCTAAGTCGGCGCGTATTTATAAGGAGCAGCGCTTTAGTGATCATGCGCCGCTGATTATTCAGTACTAGTGGGTTTTACTGATACTGTGTAGAGTAAAATCTTTATACGCTTTATTGATAGGCGGAAAAGGCATATAAATTTATAAAAATCGTGGAGTATGCCATTTTCACTCGTTGAGATTGGTGCCAATCTCAACGAATTTTCAAGGCGTTTCGTCTGAAAGATCGAGGCCTTCTTCAGCTTAATCTACGCGCTGGACGCGTCGGATATTCACTTTATCAAGTTTGCTGCCTTGTTCTTTCAGATAGTTGATGGTGGCGTCAATATCAATCCCTATGGTCACACTATCTGTGGCTTGCTTAAAGACGGTAAATCCGTCACCACCGTTCGCCAAGAAGCTATTTGTGACTACTTGATAGCTGCGATCCGCTTGCAATGGCTCGCCATGAAGCCTTAGGTTTTGTATGCGCTTTTCTAGTGGTGCACTTGCTTGCCAAGTGTAAGTGAAGCCTTCTGACACCATCAGGGCTTTAGGTTGCGTACCGGCTTTGCCTTGCCATTGTTGTTGCAGTAAGGCGAGAATTTGCGCGCCCGTCATTTTAATTTTGACGAGAGTGCCACCGAATGGTTGCACCGCATAGATATCGCCAAAACTAATTTCAACGGGTTTACCCGCTACCCCAGCAGGTAAATCTGCCCGCACGCCACCATCATTCATAAATGCGATATCCGCGCCACCAAACGGCTTGGCTGCGTAGAGTTCAGCGTCGGCGATGACATTACCCAAACTGTGCTCATGCCCTCCTTTCTCCCGCTGGCGTGTCAATTGTGTGGCGACACTGGCGACCACGCGGTTACGCACTTGTTCGGTTTGCTTGACAACGCTCTCGACCAGTTTTTGCGCATTGCTATCTGGTATGAGCTTGCTTTGTTCGACCAATAGATTGACTGCCTCTGCGCGCACGACTTGGCGCGTGGCGCGGTCTATGCTCAGCGTAGTTTCTGTAATGTACCCACCATAACTACGCGCTTGGACTAATAAGCGGCCATCCACTTTACAGGTATAGCCTTGATGTGAATGACCGGAGACTATCATCTGTATTGCCTTATCAAGGCGTTTGGCGATGTCAACAATAGGCCCTTGCAACCCAGGGCACTGATAACTTGGGTCGTTGGCAGCGCCACTATAGTTAGCGCCTTCATGAATAAGCAAAACGATTGCTGATACGCCCTGTTTTTGAATCTCCGGCACGTATCGATTCACGGCCTCTGCTTCATCTTCGAAACGCAAATTTTTGATTCCTTCACCTGCGACGATGCTTGGTGTTTCAACGGTAACAGCGCCGATGAAAGCAATTTTTTGATCGGCAATTTGACGTATCACATACGGTTTGAATAAAGGCTTTCCATCAGTTTTTTGCACCACATTTGCTGCGATGTAGTCATAGCGCGCACCGCGAAACCCCTGATAGGCACAGCCGGTTGATGGACACTCGCCCTTCAATTTTTGTAGCAAGACATCGCTACCAGCATCAAATTCGTGGTTGCCCAAAGAGGTAACGGACAGGTCTAATTGATTCAGTGCTTCGATCACAGGTTCGTCACGCAAAATCGCACTGCCGATAGGCGACGCTCCGATCAAGTCACCAGCACCAACAAAAATACTATTTGGTTTCGCTACGCGACGTTGTTTGAGCAGGGTTGCGAGATAAGCGTAGCCGCCGCTGGGAATGCCTGATGCGTCTTTGCCATGGTCATGGCCGTGCTCGTCTTTTACCAGTAAAGGGATAGGTTTATCTGCTTGCAAGTTACCGTGAAAATCGTTGAAACTGAAGATAGTGATGTCAACAGTCTTACTTGCTGTGTTACCGAAAATTGACGAATTTGTCGGTAGCCAACTACATGCCGCTAAGCTCGCAACTATGGCAGCGGAGAAAATGGTTTTATTTATGCGCATGCGAAATTTCATCTAAAGAGTTCAATAAAAAACGGCCAGTGTTGCCACTAGCCGTTTTATCACGTTTCAAGCAGTACGACGATTAGAACTCGTAACGCACAGTTGCTTGAATTGCCCATTGCGA
>CAYPNW010000037.1:6803-15207 GCA_964411965.1 uncultured Burkholderiaceae bacterium | reverse complement strand
CTGACGCTAAACATCTCGAGGCGGAAAATAAGACGATTTCATTATGAAACTGAAATTTACAAAAATGCATGGCGCTGGCAACGATTTTGTTGTCATCGATGGCGTCAATCAAGCCGTGTCGTTAAGTACAGCGCAATACAGAATGTTGGCTGATCGCCGATTTGGCGTCGGCGCTGATCAGATTTTGGTCGTTGAGCCAAGCAATACCGAAGGTGTTGATTTCCGTTACCGCATTTATAACGCTGATGGCGGTGAAGTGGAGCAATGCGGCAACGGTTCGCGCGCATTTGTGCGCTTTGTTGTTGACAAGCATTTGACAAAAAAAACCAGTATTCGGGTCGAAACCTTAGCCGGTGTCATTGAGCCGCGCATGAATGCAGATCAGAGCGTGACTGTCGATATGGGGGTGCCTCGCTTTGTTCCCGAGGACGTGCCATTTAGTACTGACAATTTGGGTATGCATCAGCAAAGCGGCGCGACCATTTGGCCTCTAGAATTGTCCAATAAAACTGTCCAAATTTGTGTGGCATCAATGGGTAATCCACACGCCGTACAAGTGGTTGATGATCTCGATACTTTCCCTATTGAAGAGGACGGCGCAGCGATAGAGAATCACCCCCGCTTCCCAAAGAGAGTCAACGCGGGTTTCATGGAAGTTTTAGATCGTAGCCACATTCGCTTGCGGGTTTTCGAGCGGGGAACCGGGGAGACGCTCGCCTGCGGTACCGGCGCCTGTGCCGCCGTAGTGACTGGCATCCAACGCGGATTGCTTGATTCCCCTGTTCGGGTCAGCATGCGCGGTGGCGATCTTTCCGTGGCATGGAATGGCGAAAACAACGCCGTTTTCTTGAGTGGCCCGGCCGTCAGCGTTTATGATGGCGAAATAACTTTATGAATGAATTAAATGAATTCGAATGACATTGCCAATTACCTCAGTACCCACCCACATTTTTTTGAGGAACATGCTGAGCTTTTAGCGGATATACGCTTGACTAGCCCAGTGATGGGTCGCGCTATCTCACTGCAAGAACGACAAATGGAAGTCGTGCGTGAAAAGCATAAGCAACTCGAACTTCGTCTAGCGGAACTGATGCGTATCGCTACTGACAATGATGTTATTACCCGTAAATTCCAAAGCTGGACACGTTCGTTACTGCTTGCTCGCAATGACGTCGAGTTACCCTATGTGCTCACCCAAGGTCTACAGGATATCTTCGCCCTACCCTACGCGACCTTGCGACTTTGGAATGTTTCTGCTGATTATTCACATACCTGGTTTGCTGAAACCACCAGTGAAGATGTGCAGATTTTCGCTAAAGGCTTGCACGCGCCGTTTTGTGGCAAGAATCAGGAATTCGAAGCCGCGTCTTGGTTGGAATCGGGTGAAGAAATCGCCTCACTCGCGATGCTTGCATTGCGTTTGCAGCCCGGCGCGCAAACTTTTGGTCTGCTTGTTTTTGGTTCGCCTGATCCGCAACGTTTCACCAAAGACATGGCGACGGACTTCTTGGTGAAAATCGCGGACACCAGCGCCGCCGCGCTTAACTGTTTAATTGATTAAACGAGCTCTTGGTTCTTGGTGGCGGGCCGCATCAACGCAGAAGCATTCATGAAAACCGAGCCGACGCCAATCAAACTTGTAGAAGCTGCTAAAGCGGAAATCGGCATCGCCAGTTATCTCGCGGTGTTGCGCACGCAACGGCAATTGTCTCCGCACACTTTAAGTAGCTATGCGCTGGACCTAGAAGATTTGACCCAATGCGCTGCGAGCAAACCTTTGGCGGAACTTACTCATTTCGATCTACGACGGCTCACCTCTCAAAAGCATGCGGAAGGGCTCAACGCCCGCAGCATTGCCAGAAAGCTGTCTTGTTGGCGCGGTTATTTTCGTTGGCTGGCTGAACAAATCGATTTACCAGCAAATCCGGTTGAGGGCATTAAAGCACCGAAGAGAGCCAAAAGCCTGCCAAAAGCTTTAGGCGTTGATGACGCCGTTCGTTTGGTGGCGCATCACGCTAGTGACGGACCGACACCATTGGCCAATCGGGCGATGTTTGAATTACTGTACTCCAGCGGTCTGCGCGTTTCCGAACTGGTTGGGCTCGATATCGTAAACAAGCAGGACAAGCAGCATTTCAGTCTGGGTTGGGTCGACGTCACGCAAGGCGAAGTACACGTTACTGGCAAAGGAAATAAGCAACGCATTGTGCCCGTCGGGCAGCACGCCTTAAATGCATTGCGCGATTGGTTGGCGGCACGAGCGACCCTTGTTCGCGCTGATCCTTGGCCCTTATTTCTGACCGAACGTGGGACACGCATGTCGGTTCGCCTCGTGCAGATTCGCATCAAGAAACATGCACAACATATTGGCATCCCTGCAGATGTTCATCCCCACGTGATGCGCCACTCTTTCGCCTCCCACGTTTTACAATCCTCAGGTGATTTGCGCGCTGTGCAAGAAATGCTGGGACATAGTTCGATTGCAGCAACTCAGGTTTACACATCACTCGACTTCCAACATCTCGCCAAGGTCTACGATCAAACGCACCCGCGTGCGAAGAAATAATTTGCCTTGTCTCTCTGCTGTTTTTTAGCGCAGTACTCTCCATTATTTTTCTTTAAACCGCTGCACAACTTACTGCGCGTCCGAATTTTGTTCCTGCAACTCCGGATAGCGTGCTCGCCGACCAGTCGTACAGGTGTGCTTCTCGAAGCAAACTTCGGTCGCTCGCTACTTTGTTCAGAGGTCTCTTTGAGCGGGTTAACGTTGGCTTTCATTGTTTTTTCTGCCGAATTTGGCTTCTATTGAGGCGATTGAACTCGATTTTTCGACAAAAGAATTTACTTGAATCAATTAACTCTGCGTGATAGAGTACTCTAAATAACTAAATTACAATTATGAACATGTCACCACAACAGGCCAACGCTGCATTGGCGGATGCGCACCAGACTGTAGAACGGAGCAGAATCCTTTACGGCTATCAACAAAGAACACCTTACTTCATCGTTTGGGGTTTGGTGTGGTTTGTAGCATATTCAATGAGTCATTTTTTACCCTCAAAGCAAGGATCGATCTGGTTGGTTCTTGACATGCTGGGCGCAAGCGCCAGCTTTTGGATTGCACGACGCAACCAGCGCCAGCATGGCCATCGCGATGACTGGCGCTGGCTTGCGGTTGGCGCGACTCTTTGCGCCTTTATCATCTTCACCTTCCAAATCTTGACCCCGCATTCAAGCAAACAGATCGCGGCGTACATTCCTCTTTTGTTTGGCACGATCTACGTGGTAGTCGGCATTTGGTATGGCCCCCGTCTGATTGTTGCAGGTGTTGCGATTATGGGTTTGAGTTTGATTGGGTATTTTTGGATCGACACCTACTTCAATTTATGGATGGCGGTGCTGGGTGGTGGTGCGTTGGTGGGAACGGGTCTCTGGTTACGCCGAGTTTGAGGTGGCGAGCGATGAAGCAAATAGGACAGTTTGACGATTTAATTCACCAGCCAATACGACTCAAAATTATGGCAACCCTAAAAGGCTTGCCAGAAGACGGGCAAATTGAATTCGTGCGCCTACGCGCCATTGTTGGTGCGACCGAAGGCAATCTCGGCGCGCACATTGCTAGCCTTGAAAAAGCCGGTTATCTCACGATGACAAAAGATTTTCTAGGAAAAAAGCCCCGCAGCCGCGTACAAATCAGCCCGCTCGGACGTCGCGCATTCGATAGTTATATAGGGTACCTACGGGACATCGTCGATCAACATGGTTAGCCAAAGAAGTCAAATTCTCAGGATACTTACCGCAACAGCTAAAGGAAGGAAATGAATCTCAATTTGAGCCTTATCGGCGCCATACATAGCATGGCCTGTGTTTATGCAATGCTGGTTGGTGGAATGGTGATTTTTGCCGACAAGGGAGGTGCGTTGCATCGTTCTAGAGGTAAGCGCTACATGATTGCCTTATTGCTTGTGAATTTGACGGCGCTCGGCATCTACACAACGAAAGGTTTTTCGATGTTTCATTGGATGGCGCTCGCATGCTTGCTGTGCTTATTCATTGCATTTGCAGCGGTGCGCTGGAGACGCCCAAAGCCTTGGCTTCGCATCCATCTCTCCGCAATCTTATTGAGTTATTACATGCTTTGGGGCGGCGCAATCAATGAAGTGTTTCTCCGTGTTGAGTTCTTGCATGCCCTTGGCAATAAAACTTGGCTTGCCCTGTCGCACTCCTTCGTCATGTTCATCGCGTTTCTCGCAATCGCGTATTTCTGGGGAAAGACCTCAAAGCCAGTCATTACTTTGAGCGCCCTAGCGCATGAGCAGAAACCATTACAAATCTATTTGGCAGACTAAGGATGAAAAATTTTCGTACAAACTCACTTTTTTTAACCTCATTTTTAATGCTGCTTTACTCACCAAGTCATGCGGCAAGTTTGAATCTTGAGGTCTTAGGCGTTAGCAATAACCAAGGTCAAATTGTGGTGTCGGTTTACGCCACCGAGGCGCAGTTTCTTAAGATGCCACTTTTTAGTAAAACAGTGCCGGCGCAGTCACCGACAACTTCCTTGCAGTTGCCAGACTTACCAAGCGGGACGTTAGCGCTGAGCGTGTTTCACGACCAAAATAACAATAAGAAGCTCGACACCAATTTCATTGGCATCCCCAAAGAGCCAAATGGCGTAAGCAATAACGCGCAGGGTAAATACGGCCCACCAAAATTTAACGACGCAAAATTCAACTTAAACGAAGCGCAATTGTCGATTAGTATCACATTGCACAATTAATGAAGTGGCGCGAAAACTGAATTCAACATGAAGCTTATTTTTACCAAAGGGAGTGGCAAATACGATGCCATGCGTGTCATTCGGCCAGACCACCCTGATGAATCCATTGAATGTCCTAAGCAAAGGATTATTCCCCATGACATGATGCATTATGCAGTGGAGAGTAGTTTGCGCAAAAAGGGCTTTTTGAGTCGTGTTCAGGCAGGCGAATCTGCAGGCTTTAACATGCAAGCCGAAGCGGAAAGTGATTCGATTGAGCGCTTGGTCGAGGTTTTTCAGGGGGATGAATGGTCGGGTGGCTCCTCTAGCGTCGATGAGATCATCGCCATGTATCAGGTGACTTGTCACGCACGCGGATGTCCTACAATCTCGATCGACGAAGAAATCATTAAGACAATTCGAAGCCGTATTGCGGCGTTAGATAAGCAATGGCTCGCAACGCCCATCGGGCAATCATTGACACTAGAATTCTGATCAAATCTAAAACGCATACCGAACAAACACCCTGTCTCATCAGTGCATACTAGTAGCGGTATATTACTAATGTGCTTTTAAATAAAGCGCAATACCTGCAGTTATTGCATATACTCCATCAATTTATTAAACTTTTGATGGCATGAAAAACAGCTCAATCGCCTTTTTGCAACTTAATTGCAATTAGCAGATAATGCGTGTTTTAACAAACAAATACCGCCGTGTCGACCTCGAACTTTAGTGAGCAAGCTGCAGAACTTTTGCGTCTGGCCGCCGTCAGAACAACTCCCTCGCGGGTGACAGTATTGGCGACCTTACTGCAGCAGCCGCGCGCACTGTCGCACCTAGAACTGCATGAGACCTTGGCACACCTTGATCGTGTCACGCTCTACCGCGCACTTGAATGTCTTACGGAAGCCGGATTAGCCCACAAAATTAATAGCGACGACAGTAGTTTTCGTTACAGCGCCAGCGCCGGCGTTAACACTACCTCCATTCAGAACATCGCTGAAGCGAGTTCACAACATGCCAGCGCGCCGCATCAGCACGGTCACTTCAAATGCAATCAATGCGCGCGCGTATTTTGCCTTGAACAAAATTTATACAGCCAAGCATTGCAACATCAACTACAGGCCAGCTTGCAGTTGACAACGCACAGAGATTTCAAGATTCAAGATATCGACCTCACAATCAAAGGTTGGTGCGCCGATTGCGTTGCACCAGCAAATAAGAATTAAACGGAAATTATTAATGGCACTCATCCCAGCAACCATCCTGACCGGTTTTTTAGGCGCGGGTAAAACCACTTTACTCAACCGAATTCTGCATGAACCGCACGGCTATAAAATCGCCGTTATTGAGAACGAGTTTGGTGAAGAAAACATTGACAATGAAATTTTGCTACGCGATAGCAATGAACAAATCATTGAAATGAATAATGGCTGTATCTGCTGCACGGTAAGAGGCGATTTGATCTTGGCCTTAAGCTCACTAATGCAACGAAAGCAGGCTGGGGAAATCGATTTCGACCGCGTGATCATCGAAACCACCGGCTTAGCCAACCCAGGTCCGGTTGCACAAACTTTTTTTGTCGATGAGGAAGTCAGCCTGTACTACATGCTTGACGCGGTGGTGACGGTGGTGGACGCACGCCACGCAATGCAACAACTCGATACGCACGAAGAAGCGCAGCGCCAAGTTGGTTTTGCCGACAAAATTTTGCTCTCAAAAACTGATTTGGTGGAGTCAAATGAGGTAGAAGCGCTGCGCCATCGACTAAGCCATATGAATCCGCGTGCGCCGATATCTGTTGCGCATTTTGGTGAAATCAGCATCGCGGAAGTGCTTGATCTGAAAGGCTTCAATCTGAATGCAAAGTTGGAAATTGATCCAGAATTTTTATTGGAACAAGCGGACGAATTGGGCACAAACCACGTTGAACCCAACAGTTGTGAACCAGATTGTCAACACGATCATGAACATCAAGTCACGCAGCAACATCGCCATGACAACGCGCACGACCACCATCATGCTCATCATAGCGACGATATCGCCGCGTTTGTTTTTAAAAGCACGCGCCCCTTCCATACAGCAAAATTAGACGAATTTTTGGGAGGTCTAATTCAAGTTTTCGGCCCGCGCCTGTTACGTTACAAAGGCGTACTTTTGATGGAGAACGCCGACCGAAAAGTCATTTTTCAGGGTGTGCATCAAATCATGGGCACCGATGTCGGTGCAAAGTGGGGGGAATCAGAGTTGCGCGAAAGCAAAATGGTGTTTATTGGTATCAAATTGCCGAAGCAGGTATTTATTGACGGTTTAGAGCTCTGTTTGGTATAAACTAGCGGGTTATTGAAAAGTACGCGAAAACAGCAATTAGTCGGCTTAGTTTTAAAGTTATTTATTTTTTTGAAACGATAGTTTGTTCGGCATGAAAAGGACTATGATCGGCTGTTTTCAATTTTTTGCAGCGAATCATGAGAATCGAACATGGTTTGTGTGGTCTAACCCGTCGTAGCGAAAGTAAGCGAAGTGGCAACTAAATCATCAAAATCGACTGCAGCAGTCAACCAAGCTCCCGCCCCACTCACCGAAGAAGAAATTCTCAAGATGGGCGAGAGCGACTACATGAATGCGGCGCAATTGGCTTTTTTTAAAGCGCGTCTGCAACAACTAGAAAAAGATCTGCTTAAAAATGCCGACGAAACTACCGAGCATTTGCGCGAAACCGTCTTGGTGCCTGATCCAGCCGATCGCGCCACGATCGAAGAAGAGCATGCCTTAGAGCTACGTACGCGCGATCGTGAACGCAAGTTGCTACGCAAAGTGCAACAATCGATCTTGAGTATCGATGAAGGTGAGTACGGTTGGTGTGAAGAAACCGGCGAGCCAATCGGTATTCCTCGCTTGTTAGCCCGCCCTACAGCGACCTTATCCTTAGAGGCACAACAACGGCGCGAAATGAAACAAAAGCTGTACGGTGATTAAAAAAATAGCGCGTGGAAAAACGCGCTATTTTTTACTTTTTTTATGCAACTGTGTTGCAAATGTAAAAGCGAGCCACCCAACAACGACGCAGGAATGCTTAAAATTGAATCGTAGTAAGCGCTTATTGCGATTTTTCTGCGAAAATACGCCTGCTCAGAGCATGATGCGGATTGGAAACAAACCACAGTACGAGAACCTTCGAGCTTCATAAAACTCCTCTGTCAACTATCGTCTGAAATTGAATACCGTGCGAACTAGCCATTTTTCACGCTACAGCAAAACTCTGTTTTGCTTACTGTTGCCCGCATTATTGCTGGCACAGTGGGTGGGCTTGGCACATCGCATTGCACACGCGGGTATTGCCAACAATCAATCGACCGTTGCCTTCATGGTAGGTACAAATTCGCATAGCTTACTAAGCAATTTACCCTTTTACGACGATCCAAAACTACACTCCTGCATTGCTTTAGACGCCACGACCTGTGCTGATTTTTTGCATGCGCCCAATGGCTTGCTCGTAGTACATGACAACGGCCAAAACGCGCAACTTCCAGATCAATTCAAATTGGTCCTGTTCCAAACAGAACGGTATTACCCTTCGCGCGCCCCGCCGCCAAATTCAACGCCAGCCTAATAAGGCTGAGACCCTGCAATCGCAATTTG
>CAYPNW010000037.1:0-6703 GCA_964411965.1 uncultured Burkholderiaceae bacterium | reverse complement strand
CGCCGCCAAATTCAACGCCAGCCTAATAAGGCTGAGACCCTGCAATCGCAATTTGTTCCTTAGTGGTTCGACGACCCGCGCTGTGTTTAGCGCGGCGACCACTGCATAACATCACATATTGGACTTAACTATGCAATTTCAATCATGCCTCATGCGTGCGGCGGTACTTTCCGCGCTAGCGACAATGGCTTTGTCAGTTCACGCGCAATCCAACGACGCAAACAATTCAGACAAAAAAGACGAGGTCATTACCGTCACTTTGACATCATCACCATTTGGGAAAACCGACGGATTACAAATACTTAACCCTGCAAAAATTCTGGCGGGGCCTGAGTTAAAAGCAAAAGTAGGAACTTCTCTTGGCGAGACTCTTGGCAATGAATTGGGCGTTGCCGCATCAGGCTTTGGCGCCGGTGCATCGCGTCCAATTATTCGCGGCCTTGAAGGACCACGCGTAAAAATTTTACAAAATAGCTTAGCGGTCGCGGATGTATCTAGCTTGTCAAATGACCACGCGGTAGCCACTGAGAGTGCGACCGCACAACAAATTGAAATTTTGCGCGGGCCAGCTGCACTTCTTTATGGCAGCGGTGCGATTGGTGGCTTGATTAACGTCGTTGACAACCGCATTCCCACGATTCTCATTAAAGATACGACGGGTGAAGCTGAGCTTCGTTATGACAGTGTCAATCGTGAAAGAAATGGAAACGTTCACATTGACGGCTCTGGTGGTGATATCGCATGGCATCTTGACGGTAATGTGCGTAAAACCGACGACTACCGAATACCTGGTCGCACTGAAAGCGCCAATCCTGACGCTCCGTTAGGGCGTTTGCCGACCAGTTTTACGCGTGAAAACAGCGTTACAGGCGGCCTATCCCTGATCCAAAATTGGGGCTACGTTGGTGTCGCAATTCAAAATCTAAACGATAAGTACGGCATACCTACCGACGAAAAATCTTTTATTGATTTGCAGCAAACTCGCTATGACTTAAGTGGAGCGATTAAAGCGCCCTTCGCTCATTTCAAAGATTTGCAATTTAAAGCAGCTTACACCGACTACAAACACAGTGAAAATGCCGAAGACGGTAGCGCCTTAAGTGACTTCAAAAATCGCTCGGCGGAGACGCGTCTTACCATCGCCCACGATATATGGGCAGGTTGGGAGGGCGTGTGGGGCATACAAACAGAAAACACTCGATTCTCTGCGCTATCGGCAAGCACTGGCAGGCCGGATACGGTGCCAACCACAAATTCAAGAACTTTTGCCGCATTCGCCGTCGAGCAACGAAAATTTGGTGACGTAGTTATCAACTTCGGTGCCCGAGTGGAAAACGTGGAGCGCAAACCGAGAGCAGAATTTCAACTTGAGAAACGTGACTTCACCTTGGGTTCTGCGTCAATCGGTGCGCTCTGGCAAATATCGAAAGAATATGCGGCTGGAGCAACCGTATCGTATGCACAACGCGCCCCGACCACAGAGGAACTCTATTCGAACGGGCCGCATGAATCCACCGCGACTTTTGATATTGGAAGTATTCGACTCGGTAAAGAAAATTCCCGCAACCTCGAACTCAGCTTGCAAAAATCGACTGGCATGATTCGCTGGAAAATCAATGCGTTTGTGAACAAAATCGATAATTTTGTGTTTGGCAGCACCGACAATGTTTTCGTCGATGAAGAAGGCACACCTGACCTAGACGGTGAATTCCTGAGGAGAAACTGGAGTCAAGCAGCGGCAACAATACGAGGCGCGGAAGCAGAAATAAGCTATAACGAGCATGGCGAGGGCTTGTCGCTGCGCGGATTTGCAGACACCTCACGTGGAAGATTAGATGGTCTCGGCAATTTACCTCTGCAACCTGCCACACGCGTCGGCGCGGATATTGGCTACCGACAAGCGGGCTGGCGTGGCGTTCTGAGTGTGGTACACGCCAAAGCACAAGATCGACTCGCAAGTTTTGAAACCTTCTCAACTCCGTCGTATACAAAAGTCGATGTCAATCTGTCTTATTCGCACCCCTTCTATAACAGCCAACTAACCTGGTTCGCTTATGGCAAGAATCTGTTTAATCAGGATATACGCTTAGCAACCTCAGTTTTGCGCGAAACTGTGCCGCAACCTGGGCGCGGTGTCGTGCTCGGTGTAAGGGCTGCGTTTTAGTTTATTGCATGCCAGCGACGGCATGCCATGTGGTAAGCGAGAAGTGGTCTAATACAAAGGACAAAGAGACGGGTAAAGAATTTGTAAAATCCTGTAACTTTCTTTCCGTCAATAGTCCGCTTTTCGCGCGCTCTAAGAACTTGGGTTCTTCATGCTGTCGCAGAAAATTACTCGCTTTTAATAGACATAGCCTACAGGTTGGTTGATTTTCACACTATTTTATTTCCACACTTAAATTGCAATAATGCGCGCAAAAGCAAAAAAATGAAGCGTAATAACAAGCAATCTTAAGAAAGTGGATTAACAACGTAGTGCACATTCAGTCTATACTTAGATGTTAGTAATCAATTGGCATTGAATGTCGCTATTTTTCTTTAAGCGCACTCATCAATAATCTATTTCATCCATTCCAAGGTCATCGTGGGGATTTTTTCGCTTTTCGGTAAGAAACCACCCAATCAGGAGAAACCCTCTCCTGATAAGACCTCGGCTAAAAAATCCAAGTCTCGCTCTGGCAGCGAAAAACCCGTTGCGTCTTTACAAGACGATGAAGCTTTCAGCCAAACCATCATTGATCAGAAGCACAAAGCACGTGCCACCGAGCGCAAAATCGACGCCATTGAATTTGAAATGACGCGCGACATAGGGCGCAGCAAGTCACCACAAATGTCGACTGCTTCGATCATTAATACATCGCAAGAACCTAGCCCCAATCCTTTGGCGCGCGAACCCGTGCCCTTAGAATTTCAAAGCACCTTAGCGATGGAAGTCGCGAACACCGACTACTTGCTCAGCCACGGCGATGTGGCTGCGGCCACCCTCACGCCTTCTGAATCGGTACCTTTGTTAGAAGAAGCGGCGATCTTGTTTGCCAGCGACCAACGTGAAGTGGCAGAACATATGCTGAGGGGCGCAATCGCCGAAGATAAGCTAGGCGGCGCCTTGCAAATCGCTTGGTTTATGCTGTTTGATTTATACCAAATAGGGAACAAGCAAGCGCAATTTGATGAACTTTCACTTGAGTACGCGAGCGCGTTTGAGATGTCTCCGCCAGTGTGGAAGGATTTATCAAACAAACGCGAACAACAAGTTGAAAGTGTGGATGCGGTCGCGACGCCAAGTATTGTTTTCCCGAGTAAATTGGATACGGGAATTATCAAGTCAATCGAGAAACTCAATACCTTAGGTGCGAAAAGCCGAAGCATCAAACTGGATTTCACCCGCGTAAAAGAGGTTGATCCGATCGGCTGCGGCCTTTTGCTACGTGCCCTGAAAGGGCTCAAGAAAACCGGACACGACCTCACTTTGTTGGGTGCACAAGATTTCGCCGATAAAATACGCGGCATGCTTGAAGTCGGGCGACGGGATGAGACAGAAGCACCGTGGTTGCTTTTGCTAGAGATACTCCAACTGCTGCAACTTGAGAAGGCGTTTGAAGAAGCGAGTATTGATTATTGTGTCACCTTTGAAGTATCCCCCCCATCATTCGAAGCGCCATCAAACAAAGTGACTACCGCACTGGCCGAAGTGAGCATAGAGGAAGATTTAATCTCGGATAAGTTTTTGATGCCCGCCGTGATTGAAGGAAGCACCGATCATTTAATTAGTCGTATTCACAGTCATGCTGAAATCCACAAAACCGTCATACTCGATTGTTCCGAATTAGAACGGGTCGAATTCGGCGCTTCAGCGCAATTACTCAGTGGTTTAGTGCCTCTCGCGTCGAAAAAAGACACGACGATACAGTTCCAAGATGTCAATTACTTGGTATTGAGTCTCTTTAATGCAATGGGACTCAAAAACGTTGCAGAAATCTACCCACGCAAGCATTAGAACCGTTCTCGCGCGACGAGGTGACTGCGTCGCAGCTTGTAATTTCACAAGAACATCCCCATTTTCAGCTGAATCGCTTTCTGCGAATGTATTCCACGGCATTCTACTGCTTACGTACCTTGCGTTTTATACTTGATGCAATACGCTTTGCAGGTGAGCCACTATGACAGAGGACAACATGGAACAATTTCACGGCACAACCATCCTTACCGTTCGGCGCGGAAACACCGTTGCATTGGGTGGAGATGGTCAAGTTACTTTAGGCAACATTGTCATGAAAGGCACGGCGCGCAAAGTGCGCAAGCTTTATCACAACAAAGTGTTGGCAGGTTTTGCTGGCGGTACGGCTGACGCCTTCACTTTAATTGAGCGATTCGAGTCAAAGTTGGAGAAACATCAGGGGCACCTAATGCGCGCTTCGGTGGAGCTCGCCAAAGACTGGCGCACTGATCGCATGTTGCGCCGCCTAGAAGCCATGCTCTTAGTGGCTGATCGCGACACCACCTTGGTCATTACTGGAAATGGGGATGTGCTCGAGCCCAACGAGGGAATTGGTGCGATCGGCTCGGGGGGTACGTTTGCCCAATCGGCTGCCATAGCGTTATTTCAAAATACGGATTTATCTCCTGTCGAAATCGTCAAAAAATCGCTGACCATCGCCGGCGAATTGTGTATCTACACCAATTTGTCGCACACTATTGAAACATTAGAATAAGAGGAAAAACGAGCATGAATATGACTCCCCAAGAAATCGTTTCGGAACTCGATAAGCATGTGGTCGGCCAAGACAAAGCCAAACGCGCCGTAGCGATTGCGTTGCGCAATCGTTGGCGGCGTCAACAAGTGGCTGAGCCGTTGCGACATGAAATCACACCTAAAAATATTCTCATGATTGGCCCCACAGGGGTGGGCAAGACAGAAATCGCACGCCGTTTAGCAAAATTAGCCGGTGCGCCGTTTATCAAAATCGAAGCGACAAAATTTACCGAAGTCGGCTACGTAGGACGCGATGTGGACACCATTATTCGCGACCTCATCGATATCGGGATTAAGCAAACGCGCGAAGCAGCAACGCGTAAAGTGAGAGCGCGTGCGGAAGATGCAGCAGAAGATCGCATTCTCGATATTCTTTTGCCCCCCATACGTCATGCAGACGTTACGCTTGATGGTGATGCAGGAAAAAGTGTTGATGCGGCACCCAACCCTACGCGTCAAACCTTTCGCAAGCGCCTGCGCGAAGGCAGCTTGGACGACAAAGAGATCAATATCGACGTGGCGGAAGCCGCGCCGCAAATGGAGATTATGGCGCCTCCCGGCATGGAGGAAATGACGGAGCAAATCAAGTCTATGTTCTCTGGCGTCGGTGGTGGCCGCAAGAAAACCCGCACACTGAAAATCAAAGAGGCGCTCAAGTTATTGATTGAAGAGGAAGCCGCTAAGCTGGTTAACGAGGACGAGTTAAAGCAAGACGCCATTCATAATGTTGAACAAAACGGCATCGTGTTTCTCGACGAGATCGACAAAATCGCCTCACGCTCTGAAACGGGCGGCGCGGAAGTGTCGCGCGCGGGTGTACAACGCGACCTTTTGCCTTTGGTAGAAGGGACAACGGTGAATACCAAATACGGCATGATCAAAACTGACCACATTTTGTTCATCGCATCCGGCGCGTTTCATTTTGCCAAACCATCTGATTTAATTCCCGAGTTGCAAGGTCGCTTTCCGATACGGGTGGAACTTGAATCCTTATCAATCGCTGACTTTGTACGCATTCTTACTAGCACCGATGCCTGTTTGACGCGGCAGTATGAGGCCCTATTAGCGACGGAAGACGTGGCCGTGGATTTTACCGAGCAAGGCGTAGAAAGACTTGCGGGGATTGCATTTTCAGTCAACGAAACCACTGAGAACATTGGTGCACGGCGACTCTACACCGTCATGGAAAAATTATTGGAAGAAATCTCATTTAATGCGCATCAACATCAAGGAAAAACCGTAGTGATTGATGCGGCATATGTAGAGCAGAGACTAGAAGCCTTATCCGTGAACGAGGATTTGTCGCGCTATGTGCTGTAATCTTAGTCAGATGACGAGCTGAGCTGATGGCCAAGCAATCCAACAAGGCGCGGCAGAAACTGGTTTTTAAGCTGGAACCAGGCCAAACCAAGCCACGCAATCTGGTCGCCGCGAATGCAAAACAGAGCGGCGCCGGAAGCCATAAAAAATCGCCGGCGGCGCTACGCCGAGCCGAAAAACAAGCATTAAAAAAACTTCACAGCGAGGAAGATAAGGTCTAAACTATTTGCAAATACTGCAACTTAATTGTGGGGCAACATGGCGAGTTGTCGACGTAGAAAAATCCAATTTAAGTTTCGTCGACCCCGACGCCGACGTGATTTACTGTCCCGCATGTTGGTCGATATTGGCATCGCTTATGCCCCCAGCCTAGGCAAGACCAGCGCGACAGAATTTTTGCGCACCAGAGCCATTCCACCGAGCGTTATTCAACGCGTGTTATCGACAGCACCCGATTTTTAACGCAAAACTACCGCTCTCGAACCTTATTCCATGTCCAAATTAATTGTGTCTAGGCGACGAGCCACAGACAGTGCGCTAGCACTGCAAGGTAAAGGCAACGACGACACGATAGATTTAAAAATAGAATTACAGAGTTTCTTGCTTGGCGTCGCGGGCTAAGAGGCGAGC
>CAYPNW010000036.1:0-15293 GCA_964411965.1 uncultured Burkholderiaceae bacterium | reverse complement strand
CCTTTTTGCGTGCGTTTGGTGATGCCTAACAACTTAATCCGATAACCAAGTTGTTCGGCATAACGAATGTCAATCGCTTCTAATTTGGTAATGCCCTCAACGTGCGCTTTGTCAAATTGCATGGGCACGCCAAACGCAATCGACGCCATAATTGATGCCTTATGTGCAGCATCAATCCCTTCAATATCGAAGGTCGGGTCAGCTTCTGCATAGCCTAAGGCTTGCGCTTGTTTCAGCACGGTAGCGAAATCCAAACCTTTATCGCGCATTTCCGACAAAATAAAATTCGTCGTGCCATTGATAATGCCGGCAATCCATTGAATGCGATTGGCCGTCAGGCCTTCACGCAGCGCCTTGATGATGGGGATACCGCCTGCAACCGCCGCCTCAAACGCCACCATCACGCCTTTTTCTTGCGCTGCACTAAAAATTTCATTGCCGTGCGTTGCCAGCAAAGCCTTGTTCGCTGTCACAACATGTTTGCCATTGGCGATGGCTTTCAAGACTAAATCTTTTGCAATGCCGTAGCCGCCGATCAGTTCGACTACGATATCAATCTCAGGATTATTCACCACCAAATTACCATCCGTGACGATTTCACATTCGCCGTTGGTAACTTCACGCGCACGCTCAAGGTTGCGTGCAAAAAGCATACTAATTTCGATTGGACGACCCGCGCGCCGAATAATTTCTTCTTGATTGCGCTTTAAGACTTTAAAGGTACCCGCACCAACGGTGCCGATGCCCAACAGACCAACTTTAATAGGTTTCATCACAGTTTTCATTTCCGACGTTCTTTGTTTAATTGATGCCATGCTGCTTAGTAATCAAATCGATGCCGAGGTCAATTTTAGCTTTGTGTTTCGCTTTGTGTTTCGCTTGGTTTTTAGTTTGTGCCATGCCGACGGCGCAAGCCTTCAAGAAAATGCGCAATGCGCCCGAACGCTGCTGTTAAGTCATCGGCATTGGGTAAAAACACCACGCGGAAATGGTCAGGCTTAATCCAATTGAAGCCTGTTCCTTGCACCACCAAAACACGCTGCTCCGTCAACAAATCAAGTATAAATTGCTGATCATCGACGATAGGGTAAATTTGCGGATCAAGCTTAGGAAACATGTACAACGCCGCCTTGGGCTTCACACAGGAAACGCCTGGAATAGCTGTCAGCAAATCAAACGCTAAATCACGCTGCTTCAATAAGCGCCCACCTGGCCCCACTAAATCTTGAATGCTTTGATACCCCCCTAAAGCTGTTTGAATCGCAAACTGCCCTGGTGCGTTAGAACACAAACGCATCGACGCCATGATGTTCAAGCCTTCAATGTAATCTTTAGCGTGCCGCTTTTCGCCAGAAATGACCATCCAACCTGCGCGATAACCGCACGAACGATAGTTCTTGGAAAGACCATTTAAGGTCAAGAACAAAACATCGTCCGCCAGCGACGCAATAGAGGTATGGCTGGCTTCGTCATACAAAGTTTTGTCGTAAATTTCGTCCGCAAAAATAATGAGTTGGTGCTGGCGAGCCAGCTCGACAATTTGCTGCAACAAGGGCACGGGGTAGAGTGCCCCTGTTGGATTATTCGGATTAATGACAACGATCGCTTTGGTATTGGGCGTAATTTTTCGCCGCATATCGTCGATATCCGGCATCCAAGCTGCGCTTTCATCGCAGATGTAATGCACGGGCTTACCACCTGACAAGCTGACGGCAGCAGTCCACAACGGGTAGTCTGGCGCGGGTACGAGCACTTCATCGCCATTATTGAGCAAGGCGTTCATGCCCATGACAATGAGCTCCGACGCACCGTTGCCGATGTAAATATCCTCCATCGTCACGCCGGCAATTTTCTTTTCTTGCGTGTAATGCATAATCGATTTACGCGGTGCAAACATGCCTTTGGAGTCGGTATAACCAGCGGCGTTATGCATATTCAAAATCATGTCCTGCACAATCTCGTCAGGCGGATCAAAATTAAAAACCGCTAGATTGCCGATATTGAGTTTGATCAGCTTATGACCTTCCTCCTCCATCTGTTTGGCCTTCTCCATGGCCGGGCCACGGATTTCATAGCAAACGTCGGCTAACTTGAGTGATTTAAGGATGGGACGCACGTGATTCTCTCTTTATGAATGTCGCTTTTGTGACTCGTTGAACGAAAAATGCTGCACTGCCGAACTACTCATTCTGCCCAATAGAGGCAGTTTTATCAAACTGTTTCGCGCTGTTTGAAAAAATCGGAAGTCAATCAAATTCAATGGATGTATCAGTTACTGAAATAAACGAATCAATTTTCTAGACATAAATTCAAAGCGAACGCGCTTTTTGTTTAACCAAGATGTGGTGTAGAAACCAATGAGAATAACGTTACAATGCGCGAGATCTTGCTAAAAGCACTGCGCAGCACTGCGCAACAATTTGTCTGCACAAAAAACCATTTAATTTTTTTAAAGAATAGGCCGGATTAAAACTCGAACCTGTTTGTTATTTTCTACGTCACTGATCGCTGTTGTTTTGTAAATTTTTTTACTTGTTTCCAACACCTCAAAGCGCCACACAATTCTATCGTTCCCCATGAAACTCCACCCCACTAACACACGCCAATACCAAACAATCACCGCGTACGATGAATCCGGCGTCGAAATCAACGCACAGCGTTTCGAGCATAGTTTGGTTGTTTTGCCTGAACAAGCCCCAGCGTCTTGGGACGTGCAATCGTTTGACGATCTGAACGCGACGCATTTTGAGTTCATTGCGACCTTTGCGCCTGATGTGGTGATCTTAGGTACCGGCCATCAACAACGCTTTATTCATCCCAAATACATCGCTGCACTCACTGCCCAACACAAAGGCGTGGAATGCATGGATAACAAAGCTGCCTGCCGCACCTACAACATATTGATGGCAGAAGGACGGAAAGTCGCCCTCGCCCTCGTCATGGAAGGTGCAAAATGCCCTTAAACCTTGGCACAAAACGATCGCCTTTTGACTCGCCGTGGTTGCTTGGCGCACTGCTCTTTGGTTTCTTGGTGATTTGGTTTTACATGCTGGGCGCACGTACTTTGGTGCCGACCGACGAAGGGCGCTATGCGGAAATGGCGCGTGAAATGTTTGTGACCGGCGATTGGATTACGCCCCGCCTGAACGGTATCAAATATTTCGAGAAGCCGCCGCTACAAGCGTGGATGAACACCATCACCTTTGCCTTATTTGGCGTAGGCGACTGGCAAGCGCGGTTATGGACTGGCTTATGCGGCTTACTCAGCATCGTCGCAATAGGCTATACGGGGCACCGTTTGTACGGGCGTCGCGTTGGCTTGGTTGCTGCGATTGTCTTGGCGTCTAGTTTGCTCTGGGCGGCATCATCACACTTCAATTCGCTTGACATGGGCGTTGCAGCAATGATGTCAGTATCGTTGTGCGGCCTGCTCCTGGCTCAACAAAACGGCGCCAGCCCCACGCAACAGCGCAACGCCATGTTGATTTGTTGGCTAGGCATGGCGCTTGCCGTGCTGTCAAAAGGCTTAATCGGTGTCGTTTTGCCTGGCGCTGTTTTGGTGATTTACACGTTTGTCGCGCGCGATTGGGCGATTTGGACACGACTCCATTTAGGCAAAGGATTGTTATTATTTTTTGCTGTGGTTACGCCATGGTTCGTACTGGTGGCGATGAAAAATCCCGAGCATCCCGAGTTTTTCTTCATTCACGAACATTTCCAACGTTTTACCAGCAATGTCCATAAGCGATACAAACCAGCGACATTTTTCATTCCCTTGCTTGCCATAGGCATCGTGCCTTGGTTGGGGTTGCTTTTGCAAAGTTTGACGGGTGCGCTTAAAAAAGAAGGTCGTGGATTTCAAGCTCAGAAAATGCTTCTGGTCTGGAGCGTCTTCATTTTTGCGTTCTTCAGTATTTCTAATTCAAAGTTAACGGGTTACATCCTGCCGATTTTTCCATCGTTGGCCTTATTGATCGCGCTACAAATTGAAAATGGTTCACGCCTACACTTAAAAATCGCTGCGACCTTCCTTGCGCTGTTGGGTCTGTTTGGTGGCGTGGCAGTGCTGCTTGCGCCGCCTTATTTACGTGCGAAAGCCATGCCTGAAATCGAGATTGGCCTCAATTTGGCAATAATGCATTGGGCACTTGCCGCTTGTGTGATGATTTTAGTGGGCGGCGTCGTCGCTTGGCGCTTATTGACCACAGACGCCACCTATCGCAAAGATTGGGCCGTGCTTAGCTTGGCAATCTCTACCTACGTGGCAGGGCAAACTTTGATGCTGGGCTACGAACCTTGGGGTTTTTATCGAGCAGGGTTAAATCATTTGGCAGCAATCCAAGCTGAACTTCAGCCAAATACACAACTCTATTCGGTAGGGCAATACGAGCAATGTCTTCCGTTTTACCTAGCAAGGACAATGACGTTGGTCGAGTTTCCCGATGAACTTGCCTTCGGTCTTCAACAGGAGCCGCATTTATGGTTTGAGAAGCGGGCAGATTTTGTCGAGCGTTGGAAACAGCAGGTAAATCAAGGCGAATCTGCCATTGCACTGATCAACCCGCGTATTTACAAGGAATTTGTCGCGCAAGGTGTGCCGATGCGTGTACTCGCGCAAAATACCAAGCGAGTCGTGGTTTCTAGCTTACGCACAGCAAACCAAGAAAAATAATATGAATATCAATACCTTTGGATTTATTTTGACCGGCATACTGCTCAACGCCGCAGCGCAATTACTGCTCAAAAAAGGCACCAACGCAATTGGGGCAATTCATCTCACTATCGACAATTGGTTCTCAACCGCGATACAGGTTGCGACCCAGTGGCCCATTTTGGGTGGCTTGGCCTGTTATGTTATTTCGCTGGTCGTCTGGATTATTGGCTTGTCCCGCGTGGATGTTACGATCGCGTATCCGCTGTTGTCGATTGGTTACGTCGTCAATGCCATCGGTGCGTGGTATTTTCTTGGCGAACCGCTTTCCGTGCAGCGGCTCTTAGCGATTAGTGTGATCATTGTTGGCGTTGCCTTACTGGTCAAAAGCTAAAGCTCTTCATTATTAAAAAATAGGCAGTATGTGATTTTTTATGGGTAATTGCGCTTTAAATGAAAGCGCATTAAAAATATACCCGCACCAGTAAAGGAAAAATGCATGTCACCTGCACCAGCTTTTCTACCATTCACCAAACCCACTATCGATGAAGAAACCATCGCTGCGGTTGGCGCTGTGTTGCGCTCTGGTTGGCTAACCAGTGGTCCAAACGTGAAGGAATTGGAAGCACAGCTTTCCGCCTATTTTGGAGGTCGTCCCGTCAGAACTTTTAATTCTGGCACCTGTACCATGGAAATCGCTTTAAGAATTGCCGGTATAGGCGCGGGTGATGAAGTAATTACCACGCCGAATTCTTGGGTAGCAACGGCAAATGTGATAATTGAAGTAGGCGCAACGCCTGTTTTTGTTGACATCGATGCGCGCAGTCACAATATCGATTTGAACTTGGTTGAAGCGGCAATTACACCTCGGACAAAAGCGATCATCCCCGTGCATATGAGCGGACTTCCGTGCGACATGGACAAACTCTACGCTCTTGCAAAAAAATACGACTTGCGCGTGATCGAAGACGCGGCACAAGCGATAGGCTCAACATGGCGCGGCCAGAGAATTGGCGCTTTCGGTGATTTCGCTTCGTTTAGCTTTCAAGTCAACAAAAACATCATGACGGGCGAAGGCGGTTGTTTGGTCTTGAACAATGACGACGAAGCGAAATTGGCTGAGAAGTATCGCTTGCAAGGAGTCAGCCGCAGTGGGTTAGACGGCATTGATGTGGATGTGCTGGGCGGGAAATACAATATGACCGATATCGCGGCCGCAATTGGTCTTGGTCAGCTTAAGCATTTGGATGAATTTAACGCAAAACGTGCTGCTTTAGCGCGGCATTACTTTTCGCGATTTGGCGACAAGTTTGAAACAGAAACGGGTGCAGAATTACCCATCGCTGATTTCGTCCATAGCAACTGGCACATGTTTCACTTAGTCTTGCCTGAACGTATTAACCGAGCTGAATTTATGCAACAGATGCTTGATGATGGCATAGGCTTGGGCTACCACTACCGCGCCATCCACCTGTTTTCTTTGTACAGAGCACGTGGTTACACCGATGGCATGTACCCCATTGCAGAGCGCATCGGTAAGCAAATCGTGACTTTGCCGCTCTTTCCCCTTATGCAAGAATCTGACGTGGAACGCGTAGTAACTGCGGTAAAATCGCGCCTTTCGACAAGCTAGCGCCACAATGAAACCAGAATTATCGGTAGTTATTCCCGTTTATAACGAAGAGTCTGGCTTAAGCCATTTGTTCGCGCGCCTGTACCCAGCGCTCGACGCCTTGGCTGCTCGCGGGGTGACTTACGAGATTATTTTTGTCAACGATGGCAGCCGCGACAATACCGCCTTGATCCTCGCTGATCAGTTTCGCGCCCGACCCGATGTCACACGTGTCGTGCTGTTTAATGGCAATTACGGGCAGCATATGGCGATATTGGCGGGCTTTCAGGCAACCCGTGGCGAGATTATTGTCACCTTAGATGCGGACTTGCAGAACCCGCCAGAAGAAATCGGCGCACTGGTTGACAAAATGCGCGAAGGCTACGATTACGTAGGGTCGATTCGGCGCAAACGGCAAGACGCCGCATGGCGTACTTATGCATCAAAATTGATGAATCGTGTACGCGAAAAAATTACCCGCATCCGCATTACCGACCAAGGAAATATGTTGCGCGCTTATGGACGCAACATCATCGATTTAATTAATCAATGTACCGAGGTCAACACGTTTGTTCCAGCGCTGGCCTATACATTTGCGCGTAAACCAACTGAAATTACGGTGGAGCACGAAGAACGTGCCGCAGGGGAATCGAAATATTCGATTTACAGTTTAATTCGTCTCAACTTCGATTTGATGACGGGTTTTTCGATCATGCCTTTGCAGCTCTTCTCTATGCTCGGCATCGTTCTCTCGTTTGCCTCAGCGGCACTGGTGGTTCTTTTGTTGATAAGGCGCTTCGTTCTCGGCGCTGAAGCCGAAGGCTTGTTCACCTTGTTTACCATCGCTTTTTTCATGATGGGTGTGATTCTTTTCGGCATTGGCCTATTAGGTGAATACGTAGGCCGGATATACCAACAAGTACGAGGACGCCCACGTTATGTGGTGCAAACGATACTCGAAAAAACTGATGATGACAGTGCGAATGTCCTGTAACTGGCGCTGCAAATGACGAATGATTCAAACCACCTGAAGCAATGCACCGCGGTCGTTTTTGCCTATCACAGCATGGGTGTGCGCTGCATAAAAACGCTATTTGCAAAACAAATTGACGTTGTTTTGGTGCTGACACATGAAGATAGCTCTAGTGAAACAATTTGGTTTGAATCGGTTGCCAATCTATGTCAAGAACACGGCATACCCTTCAGCACAACAAGCGATGTGAAATCCGACGAATTACTGGAAAAAATCAAAACACTCGCGCCGGATTTTATTTTTAGTTTTTATTACCGCCACATGCTGCCAACCACAATTTTGGCGACCGCTTCACGAGGCGCTTACAATTTGCACGGCTCTTTGTTACCAAAGTACCGTGGTCGTGTCCCGGTGAATTGGGCTGTGCTGCACGGTGAGACCGAAACTGGCGTAACACTACATGAGATGGTTGAAAAGCCCGACGCAGGAAAAATCCTTGACCAGCGCGTGGTGCCGATACTGCCAGACGATACTGCTTTTGACGTTTTCAATAAGCTCACCGTGGCAGCTGAGCAAGCGCTCTGGCATGCATTGCCCCAACTCATCCATGGTACAAGCATCGGTTTTGAAAACAAATTAAGTGAAGGCAGTTATTTCGGCGGGCGCAAACCCGAAGACGGGCGCATTGATTGGGCACAAACAGCCCAACAAGTTTACAACCTGCATCGAGCCGTGGCGCCGCCCTACCCTGGCGCTTTTACAGAACTTATGGGAAGCAAATTGACGATTGTTAGCGCACGTTTAGCAAAAGAAAGTTTTCTCGGCATGAACCTAGGTCTGAAAGTTTTGGATGACGCTATCTATGGCATATGCGGTGACGGAAAAGCGCTTCACATCAAAGAGCTTTTGTGCAACGATGAAGGCATCTCAGCCGAGAGATTAGCGCTGGAATTTGCGCTGTAATTTGCAAAAAAGCACTTGAATCGATCGGCAATCAAACTCTTTAAATTAAGAAGTCAACTATGAAAAAAGTCCTTATTCTCGGCGTGAATGGCTTTATCGGCCATCATCTCTCCAAGCGCATTCTGGATACTACCGACTGGGAAGTCTATGGGTTGGACATGCAAACTGAGCGCCTCGGTGCCTTGTTAAATCATCCTCGCATGCATTTTTTCGAAGGTGACATGACAATACACAAGGAATGGGTTGAGTACCATATCAAAAAATGCGACGTAATTTTGCCGTTGGTTGCAATCGCTACGCCAGCGACCTACGTACAGCAACCTCTACGAGTTTTTGAACTCGACTTTGAAGCCAACTTGCCTATCGTGCGAGCAGCCGCGAAATATGGGAAACACTTAATTTTTCCATCAACTTCCGAAGTTTATGGCATGTGTCACGACGAAGAGTTTGACCCAGACTCATCGGAGTTAATTTGTGGCCCGATCAATAAACCACGTTGGATTTATTCGTGCGCCAAGCAACTGATGGACAGAGTTATTTGGGGCTATGGCATGGAAGGTTTGAACTTCACTTTATTTCGCCCATTCAACTGGATAGGCGTAGGGCAAGATTCTATTCACACGCAAAAAGCCGGTAGCTCGCGTGTAGTTTCTCAGTTTTTTGGACATATTATCCGCGGCGAAGATATCTCCTTGGTCGACGGCGGCACGCAAAAGCGCGCATTTACTTATATTGACGACGGGATCGATGCGCTAATGAAGATTATCGATAATCAGGCGGGGGTCGCAAGCGGAAAAATCTATAACATTGGCAACCCGCAAAATAATCACTCTATTCGCGAACTTGCAAGCATGATGCTAGCATTGGCATCCGAGTTCCCTGAATACGCAGAAACAGCTAAACAGGTGCAGGTCAATGAAACGAACTCCGCCACTTACTATGGCGGCGGCTATCAAGACGTGCAAAATCGCGTCCCCAAAATTACAAATACTTTCGACGATTTAGGATGGCAACCTTCAACTAATATGGCCGACACCTTGCGAAACATTTACCAAGGCTACCGTGAGCAAGTCGCCGCTTTTCGATCAAACTCAATCAATTAAATTCTGTTATACCAATGCCAGTTATTGTTTTAAAAGTTGATGTAGACACCTACCGAGGAACGCGCGAAGGCGTTCCAAATTTAATTCGCCTCCTTAAAAAGCACCAAGCCCGGGCGACGTTTTTGTTTTCGCTTGGCAAAGACCACACTGGTTGGGCGTTAAGGCGCGCATTTCGACCCGGTTTTTTTCAAAAAGTCTCGCGTACGTCGGTGCTCGAGCACTACGGATTGAAAACGCTCATGTACGGCGTCTGCCTTCCAGCGCCAGATATTGGCGCCGATTGTGTAGAGGAAATGCGCTCAGTGCACCGCGCTGGCTTCGAGTGCGGTATTCACACTTGGGATCACGTTGTATGGCAAGACAATGTAAGACACCGCGATGCGAAATGGACGCTGCAACAAATGCAACGAGCACATGATCGCTTTCAAAAAACTTTTGGCGCTCCACCAAAAACCCACGGCGCAGCAGGTTGGCAAATGAATTCCTATGCCTTTCAGCAATTAGACAATTTTGGAATGAAATACGCTTCGGATAGTCGGGCAGCATTGAAGGACGACGGCAGTTTGCTCAATCCAGCAGCGGGTCCTTATCGCATTGAAATTGATGGAAAAATTCTTTCATGCGTGCAAATGCCGACCACCCTGCCCACCTTGGATGAATTGCTCGGACGTGAAATTAACGGCATAGTCATCAATCAGTCAAATATTGCTACTACACTGCTTCATTTGACAGCCGAGCATCGCAACCATGTTTTTACCCTACATGCCGAACTTGAAGGCCAAAAACTTGCCCCCATATTAGATGAGTTAATGACAGGCTGGTTCGAGCAAGGCTACCAATGCGTTGCGATGGCGGATTTGTACAACTTGATCGAACCAAAAAATTTGCCGATACACCCAATTTCTTGGAGCGAGTTACCCGGCCGTTCTGGGGAACTTTTAGCCTTAAAAGCCCCTCTAAATGCGCAACTGCATGTTTAGGTCTAACCCAAAGTATGACCGCCGATTCGACATGCGTCGTGGGGCAGATTAAGTTTTAGTTCGCGCCAAACGAAATGGCAAGCAGCACGACGTAACGAATTTTATCTACAACTTGTTTCACATGGCTAATGAGGGAGAATACATTGCCTGAGGTTCCATCCGCACTTAACTGTACTGTGCCCAATTTTTCAGCGCCAGCCACAAGCGCAAAAATTTTTGAACTGGCGTCGCTACGGGGTAAAAAGCTCGTTATTTTCTTTTACCCTAAAGACAACACGCCTGGCTGTACAACTGAAAATATCGCGTTTCGAGATCTCTACGAGAAATTTCGCGCTGTAGACGTCGAGGTTGTTGGCGTAAGCCGTGATAGCATAAGGTCACATGAAGGCTTTAAGGCAAAACTAGCGCTACCTTTTGACCTAATTTCAGACCCAGATGAAACCCTTTGCCTGTTGTTCAATGTGATGAAAATGAAGAACATGTATGGCAAACAAGTGCGTGGAATAGAACGCAGCACATTTGTGATTGACGAAAAAGGGTCTTTGGTGAAAGAATGGCGTGGAGTAAAAGTTGCTGGACATGTCAATGAAGTGTTGGAATTTGTGAGCGCGACTGCCTAATTGAAATCGATTATTTATCATCAAAAGCCGTTTTTGGAGACGATTTAAAGTCTTCCAACGCGGCTTTTATTTTTTTGCTCTCACCTTAAGGAGGTCTAATGCCCCTGCCAAAAATGCCGACTAAGCCCGCGGCTCTGCTATCCCCAAAAGATTATCCCAAAGCAGAGAAAAATACTTCTAAATCGGTCGGAAAATCAATCGCAAATCTCCCGGCGAAAAAAGATTTGGCAAAAACACCAGTAATTTCAGTTGCTGCTCCTCAAGCGCAAGCAACAATGAAGTCAAAGACGGCATCTCCAACGAGTACGGCTAAACAAGCATCAACCTCGCCTAGCAAACCAATAGAGCACAAACCAAAATCAGCCGTAAGCCGCAGCGCGGATATGGCAGGCGTGATCAAGTTATTTGTTTTGGACACCAATGTGTTAATGCATGACCCTTCATCGCTTTTTCGCTTTGAAGAGCATGACGTCTATTTGCCTATGATTACTTTGGAAGAGCTAGATGATCATAAAAAAGGCATGTCGGAAGTCGCAAGGAATGCGCGGCAGATTTCGCGTTCACTCGATGCTTTGGTTGGCGATATCGATCACCATGAAATCGAAAAGGGAATTTTACTGTCGAAGCTTGGAAACAAAGATGCCAAAGGTCGCTTGTATTTCCAAACCAAATTGCAAAACAGCGTACTACCGCAAGGACTACCGCAGGGAAAAGCAGATAACCAAATTCTCGGTGTGGTCCGGGCGCTCGAATCTGAATTTCCTGGGCGTCCTATCGTCTTGGTTTCCAAAGACATTAACATGCGTATCAAAGCGCGTGCGCTCGGCTTGCCAGCTGAAGACTATTTCAACGACCATGTTCTGGAAGACTCGGATTTACTTTATACAGGCATCGTCCAATTACCGGACGACTTCTGGAATAAACATGGAAAAGGCATCGAGACATGGCAGGAAAACAAAAACGGCCTTAGCACAACCTTCTATCGAATTACCGGTCCGGTTATTCCTAGTCTTCTAGTCAATCAATTTGTGTACTTGGAGCCAAAGAATGGTGAAGCTTCATTTTATGGACAAGTGCGCCAAATTAACGGCAAGACGGCAGTTTTACAGACCTTGCGCGATTATGGTCACGCAAAGCATAGCGTTTGGGGTGTAACTTCGCGCAACCGCGAACAAAACTTCGCACTAAATCTTTTGATGGACCCTGAATGCGACTTTGTCACATTGTTAGGTCAAGCCGGCACTGGAAAAACCTTGCTTGCTTTAGCTGCAGGTCTAGCACAAGTGCTGGAAACCAAAACCTACAATGAAATTATTGTTACACGCGTCACCGTTCCTGTGGGCGAAGATATCGGCTTTCTGCCCGGCACAGAAGAAGAAAAAATGTCGCCATGGATGGGCGCATTTGACGACAATCTAGAGGTTTTGAATAAATCTGACAACGATGCTGGCGATTGGGGTCGTGCCGCGACGCAAGACTTGATCCGTTCGAGAATCAAGATCAAGTCGCTTAACTTCATGCGAGGTCGCACGTTTGTCAATAAATTCTTGATTATTGATGAAGCGCAAAACTTAACACCGAAACAAGTAAAAACTTTGGTTACACGGGCTGGCCCTGGAACCAAAATAATTTGCCTAGGTAATATTGCACAAATCGATACGCCTTACCTAACAGAGGGTTCCAGTGGTCTAACTTATGTTGTCGACCGTTTCAAAGGTTGGGCACACAGTGGACACGTTACGCTCGCGAGAGGCGAACGTTCTAGGTTGGCTGATCACGCAAGTGAAATTCTGTAGGACGTAAAAAAGGGCAAAACGGTGGTTTTGCCCTTTTTTTGGCCTCAACACAGGAGAAACATCAACCACACTTTAAAACTCAAAGATTTTCAATAGCCTTGCTGAAACTTGGCATGCAAGGTATATACTGAAGCTCTGAGACGGATTTGGTACAAAAAATTGCAGAAGCTCGATGGCGTTTTCACCATCGAATATCTATAGACAAGAAGAGCAACCAACTCACGAAGAACAATCCAATGATTTCTGCCAACGATCCTGATGACGAAAATCTGATTTTCATTGAAGATCAAGCAGAACAAGATTTTTTGTCGCAATCAGCACCGGTCGTTCCGACCTGGCGAATCATGATCATCGATGACGATGACGACGTCCACACCGCCACCACGTTTGCCCTTGGAAGCCTCGAGATTCAACACCGCCCCCTAAGTTTTTTACATGCTTATTCAGCCTTAGAAGCGGTAAGAATTCTTGAAAACGAGTCCGACATTGCGGTTATCCTGCTTGACGTGATTATGGAAGACCAAGACGCTGGTCTTAAGTTGGTGAGTTATATTCGGCAAGACCTAGGTATGAAAGATGTGCGTATCATTTTGCGCACGGGTCAACCTGGCTATGCACCTGAAATTGATGCGATTCGCGATTACGACATCAACGACTACAAAACAAAATCAGAATTAACCCGAACCAAACTGTTTACCGCCGTTACGTCTGCGATTCGCTCTTATGAGCAAATTTGCTCCATCACGGCAAGTAGAAAAGGCCTCGAATCAATCATCAACGCAAGCACAGCGCTGATGGCGATGCATGGTTTGAAAAAATATACGTCGGGTGTGCTGACGCAAATCATCGAATTACTTGGCAAGAATACTGAGGGATTTGTCTGCGGTTATCCCGCTGCTCATCATTCGTGGGAAACACCGATAGACGCAACAACAGGCCTGAGCGTCATTTCTGCGACCGATACCTATCGTGATTTGATTGATATCACAATCAACGCCATTAACGATAAGACTATCGTCGCCCTACTCCAGCAAGTCTTGCACAGCCAAGAGAACATTTTTCAAGACAAATCGACAGTTCTGTACTTCAAAAACGTTGCGCAACGCGATCTCATTATCTATTTAAACTCCGGCCTGAACCTAAATGAACTTGACAGGCGATTGTTAGAAGTCTTCTGCAGTAATGTTTCGGTGGGATTAGACAATGTGATGCTGACTTCGCGCCTGCACAATTATGCGTTTTATGATCCGCTGACAGGTCTTGCAAACCGCTTGCGTCTTCTACAAATTTTGAATGAAACTTTACAGTCGCCGCAAAAAATTGAAAGCACATTGACGTTAATTGATATTGATCACTTCTCTGAAACCAATGACGCATTAGGGCATCAGTTTGGCGACGCATTATTGAACGCGGTTGCAGTGCGGCTGTTGAGCCATTTTGGCGACGCATGCCAGTTAGCGCGGGTTGGAAGCGACACCTTTGCAATATTAGGGCACGAGGAGATTGTTAATCCGAAACTCATCCTCTCGCTTTTTACGCGCCCATTTAACGTCGATAAACAAGATGTACAACTCTCTGCAACCATCGGGCTGGTAAAGCTTGGCGACTACGAGGGTGATGGTGCAGAAGCATTAAAAGATACCAATATTGCGCTAAAGCGTGGCAAGTCTCACCAACGGTCCGGTTATAGCTACTTCACACGGGATATGGGTGTCGAAATACGCGAGCGTGTGCGCATGATGCATGCCTTACGTGCCGCATTTGAAATGGAACGCTTGTTCCTTGTGTTTCAGCCGCAAATCGACATGCGCACTGGTAAAGCTGTTGGTGCCGAGGCCTTATTACGTTGGCGCACAGAAGATGGCAAATTTGTGCCGCCAGATCAATTCATTCCGATTGCAGAATATTCTGGCCTTATTGTCGATATCGGTGAATGGGTCTTGAGAAGCGCCTGTTATGAGTTGGTTCATCTGCGCACATTAGGGCATTTCGAATTCAAAATGGCCATCAACGTTTCGCAAGCGCAATTTTCGCATCCTTTGTTTATGCAATCTTTGCATCGGGCACTGCTCGATACCAATGTGCCACCAGATTGTATAGAGTTAGAAATTACGGAATCAATGGCCATGAAAGATCCAGATCTTTTAATAAAGACCTTGGCTCAAATCAAACTACTTGGTATACGCATATCGATTGATGATTTTGGCACTGGCTTTTCGTCTTTAAGTTACTTACAAAAACTTGAAGTTGATAAGCTTAAAATTGATCGCGCATTCGTCAATGAAATACGTGACACCACCGGTGATGGCAGCATCGCGAAAATGGTTGTACAACTTGGGCAAAGTTTAGGGATGGAAATTATTGCCGAGGGTGTAGAAACTGAAATGCAAGCCAATACCCTCATGTCATTTGGATGCAATATGGCGCAAGGCTATCTATATGCCAAACCCATGCCACAAGAAGAACTCCGCACTTGGTTGGGTGCCGTCGAATTTGTTTCGCCTTAAGGAAGTGCGGATTAATTCGGTATGTGGGTTCGAGCGCAAAACGGGATGAGTTTGGTGACAATATTTCCGCAGCTTGGCTGGTGCCAAG
>CAYPNW010000035.1:8525-15416 GCA_964411965.1 uncultured Burkholderiaceae bacterium | reverse complement strand
ATCGCGAAGCAAGAGTTGATGACCCGCGCGTGGGATAGTTCCATGGTGCGTGAGATGTTGACGCGCACAGCGGCGGATAACCCAGGTGGCATCGCCGCCTTCCGCCCAGAAAATCTGCCTAAGCATTACGGCATACAGCAAGATGGCTTGTACAAGTTATCTGACGATCAAGCACAAGAAATTTTGCAAATGCGTTTGCAACGTTTGACTGGTTTAGAGCAAGACAAGATCGTCAACGAATACAAAGACGTCATGGCAGAAATCGCCGATTTATTGGATATTTTGTCCAAGCCAGAACGCGTAACCGTCATCATTACCGACGAATTGACCGCTTGCATGAACGAATACGGTGCGGGCAGTAAAGACGTGCGTCGTTCCGAAATTGTATTGAATGCCACGGACCTCGAAACAGAGGATTTGATTACGCCGTTAGATATGGTGGTCACCTTGTCGCACACGGGCTATATGAAATCGCAGCCGGTGTCAGAGTACCGTGCGCAAAAGCGCGGTGGACGTGGCAAACAAGCGATGGCGACCAAAGAAGATGATTGGATCGAGCAGCTCTTTGTGGCAAATACGCACGACTACATTTTGTGCTTTAGTAACCGTGGTCGCATGTACTGGCTCAAAGTGTGGGAAGTGCCACAAGGCTCGCGCAATTCGCGTGGTAAGCCGATTGTAAATATGTTCCCGCTGCAAGACGGTGAAAAAATTACCGTGGTCTTACCTTTGTCTGGCGATAACCGCACTTTCCCTGAAGATCATTACGTGTTCATGGCGACCAGCCTCGGCACTGTCAAAAAGACGCCGCTGACTGATTTTAGTAATCCACGTAAAGCGGGCATCATCGCTGTTGATTTGGACGAAGGCGATTTCTTAATCGGCGCCGCGCTTACAGATGGTAAGCATGATGTGATGTTGTTCTCCGACTCGGGCAAGGCGGTACGTTTTGACGAGAATGACGTGCGCCCTATGGGTCGCACTGCACGCGGTGTGCGTGGTATGAATCTGGAAGAAACGCAACAAGTGATTGCTTTGTTAGTCGCTGAAAACGAGCAACAATCAGTGCTCACCGCAACTGAGAATGGCTACGGTAAGCGTACGCCAATTGGCGAGTACACACGTCATGGTCGTGGTACTAAGGGCATGATCGCGATTCAAACTTCTGAGCGCAATGGCAAAGTGGTTGCCGCAACCTTGGTCGATACGCAAGATGAGATTATGCTCATCACCACGGGTGGTGTGTTGATTCGTACGCGCGTTGCCGAGATTCGGGAAATGGGCCGTGCGACGCAAGGTGTTACGTTAATCGCGGTGGAAGATGGCACGAAGCTCTCAGGCTTGCAGCGCATCGTTGAAACTGATGTGGATGAGCCAGGAGTCGATGCCGAAGGTGCCACTGAAGTATCTAACGACGCTGGCACGGAAGGTGACGCGCCTGCCGCGGAATAAGCTTTCATGACGACGATTTATAATTTTTCAGCAGGCCCGGCAGTCTTACCGAAAGAGGTGTTGCAACAAGCCGCTTCGGAAATGTTGGATTGGCATGGCAGCGGTATGTCAGTGATGGAAATGAGCCATCGTGGGCCGGAATTTATGTCCATCATTGCGGCCGCGCAAGCGGATTTACGTGAACTGTTGGCCGTGCCTGAGAATTATAAAATCCTGTTTTTGCAGGGTGGTGGCTTAGGTGAAAACGCCATCGTGCCGATGAATTTGATGGGCCGTTTACCGCAACCAGCGACGGCGGATTTCATACACACTGGCTCTTGGACGGCGAAATCAATCAAAGAAGCGCAAAAATATGGCAACGTGCATATCGCAGCGTCAGCCGAACAAAATGGTTACACCGCAGTGCCTGCACGCGCGAGTTGGCAGTTATCGAAAAATCCGGCTTACGTGCACCTGTGCACCAACGAAACCATCGATGGTGTGGAGTATCAATTCGCGCCTGACGTGGGTAAAGAAACCAACAATGCCCCCATCGTTGCCGACATGTCGTCGCACATTTTGTCGCGCGTGATTGATGTCTCAAAATATGGCGTCATCTTTGCTGGTGCGCAAAAAAACATAGGGCCTGCTGGCTTAACCATCGTCATCGTGCGAGAAGATTTGTTGGGCTATGCGCTGCCTATCTGCCCATCGGCTTTCAATTGGAAAATCGTTGCTGATAACGACTCTATGTATAACACGCCACCAACCTATGCGATTTACATTGCTGGCTTAGTATTTCAATGGTTAAAGCGCCAAGGGGGCGTTGCTGCCATGGAAGCAAAAAATATCGCCAAATCGCGCTTGCTGTACGACTTTTTGGATAGCTCTGATTTTTATGTCAACAAGGTCGCGCATGATTGTCGCTCGCGCATGAATGTGCCTTTTTTCTTGAGGAATGAAAGCTTGAATGCGGTTTTTTTAGCCGAGGCCAAAGCACATCATTTGCTACAAGTGAAAGGTCATAAATCCGTTGGCGGCATGCGTGCCTCCATCTATAACGCAATGCCTATCGAAGGTGTGCGAGCCTTGGTGAGTTTTATGCGTGCTTTTGCGGACAAGCATCAATCTTAGCGTTGTCGTATTTGTCGTTTCACTGTTCGGGCGCGGTAAAGCTGCGCACCGATTCAAACTGTTAGCCCCAAACACGTGGCAATCCCACGATGATAAGCCGGCGCGCTAACCAACTAAGCCAAAAGCTTGGTGTCCCAACATGTAGAAATTAGATCGCCCTGTAACTAGCTAGTGATTGTCGCGGAACAAGCATAGTCGTGCAAAATTCTACCGAATATCATCCGAGTTCCCAGTTAGTTCATGGTAGATTCAGCATCGCAACACAGAATATTTTGCAAAACGAATGTCAGTGTTTGTGCCGCTTAGGCATGTGTAACAAACGCTTCCGCTTGCGGCAATTATCGAAAACGATTTGAAGTGAAATGAAGGTGAACCCATGAGCGACGAAAAATTAGGTCAGTTGCGACAGCAAATTGATCAGATAGACGCGCAAATTTTAGATCTGCTGAATCAGCGTGCGCGCGTCGCGCAAGAAGTTGGGCACGTTAAAGCAGAAACCAATGCGCCAGTGTTTCGCCCAGAGCGCGAAGCGCAAGTGTTGCGCAACATGGCCGAAAGTAATCCCGGCCCATTAGACAGCAATAATGTGCAATTAATTTTTCGCGAAGTTATGTCGGCCTGCCGCGCGTTGGAACGGCGGGTGGTGGTGGCATTTCTCGGCCCGGTTGGCACCTTTAGCGAACAAGCCGTGTACAAGCAGTTTGGTCATGCGATTGAAGCCATGCCCTGCGTGTCGATAGACGAAGTGTTTCGCGCCACAGAGGCCGGCACGGCTGATTTTGGCGTGGTGCCTATCGAAAATTCGTCTGAGGGAGCAATTAATCGTACGCTTGATTTGCTACTGCAAACAAGTTTGGCGATTAGCGGCGAGGTGGCAATTCCCGTGCAGCACAGCCTGATGAGTAAGGCCGGTAATATGGAAGGCATCACTCGCATTTGTGCCCATTCGCAAGCCCTCGCGCAATGCCAGGCGTGGCTCAATCAGCATTTTCCGCATGTCGAGCGGCAGGCGGTTGCCTCAAATGCCGAAGCGGCACGCATGGCCAGCCAAGATTACAGCATCGCCGCTATTGCGAGTGAAATCGCCGGTCAGCAATACACCTTGGGTATCGTCAGCGCACATATTCAAGATGATCCACATAATCGCACGCGTTTTGCCGTGGTTGGGCGCTTGCACACCAATCCCAGTGGAAAAGATCAAACCTCGCTGGTATTGGCGGTGCCCAACAAGGCAGGGGCGCTGTATGACTTGTTGGCACCTCTCTCCACGCACAGTGTCTCTATGACGCGCTTTGAATCACGCCCGGCACGCACAGGTAACTGGGAATACTATTTTTATGTGGATGTCGAAGGGCACATCATGGAACCGAAAGTCGCTGCGGCTATGGCGGAACTCAATGACAGCGCGGCATTTTTTAAAATACTGGGCTCGTATCCCTGTACGGTGTAGTTTTAACGCCTGACGTTTGAGCGTTGTTAAAAGAAGCGCATTTCATGCAAATACATATTCCACGAATTCTATTGATTGGTGCGGGCCTGATTGGTGGTTCCTTTGCGCTTGCAATGAAAAAGCAAGCGGCGGCGGGGCACATTGTTGGCGTCGATAGAGAGCAAGCGGCGTTAAAGCGCGCCCTTGCGTTGGGGATTATTGATGAAATCGCAGTCGATTTCGCTGCGGCTGTGCGTGACGCCGACCTCATTGTGGTGGCTGCGCCGGTGGCGCAAACTGCCGCAATTTTCACGTCAATTTTGCCGCACTTGCACGAAAAGACAGTGATTACGGACGTAGGCAGCACCAAAGTCGATGTGGTAGCGGCGGCACGGCGAGTATTAGGTGCCAAAAGTGCGCAATTTGTGCCAGCACACCCCATCGCTGGGCGTGAGATGAACGGCCCAGATGCCGCTTTAAGCACACTGTTTATCGGAAAAAATGTGGTGATCACCAAGCTCGCAGAAAATAGCGACGCGGCCGTTGCTCGCGTTGAAGCAGCGTGGCGCGCTTGTGGCGCACAACTTCACTCATTAACGCCCGAAGAGCACGACAGCGTGTTCGCGTCTGTCAGCCATTTACCGCATTTATTGGCGTATGCGCTGGTCGCCGATATCGCACAAAAGCCTCATGCAGCGCGTCTATTTCAGTACGCTGCAAGTGGGTTTCGCGATTTCACGCGCATTGCGGGTTCGTCACCTGAAATGTGGCGCGATATTACGTTGGCAAACCGCGATGCGCTGTTAATTGAATTAGATTCGTATACGACACAACTGAGTCAATTGCGCCAATGTATACTTGATGGCAACGCGCCAGCAATCGAGTCGATTTATCGCATAGCGCAAAATGCACGTCACGACTGGATTAGCGCAATTGAACGCGCTGAGAAGCCAGATACGACGGGCGGTGATTGAGCTGATTTTCGCTCAACACGCGACAAACTTTGACCGCAAATTTTTTATCGTTTGTGCTAATACAAATTAATCTTTAAGTTTTTATGAATTTATCTTCCTCAAAGTATCCCGCATTCATTGATCTGGCTGTCGCAACTGGCGCCGCTGGCGTGGTGCGCTTGCCAGGCTCGAAAAGTATCTCCAACCGCACACTTTTGCTCGCCGCCTTAGCCTCAGGCGTGACGGAAATTAAGGATTTGCTCGCCTCGGATGATACTGACGTAATGCTCAACGCCTTACGCGCATTGGGCGTGACCTGGATGCAAGTCGATAAAGGCCAAGATAAAAGCCAAGATTTCATTGTGCATGGCGCTGCTGGTGTTTTCCCGAATCGCAAGGCAGATCTCTTTATGGGTAATGCTGGTACGGCAATTCGTCCCTTGGTCGCGGCCTTGGCGGTGTTGGGCGGTGATTACACCGTACATGGTGTACCACGCATGCATGAAAGGCCGATCGGCGATTTGGTTGACGCATTAAATCTAGCCGGTGCGAAAATCGACTATACGGGCAATAAAGGCTTTCCCCCTTTGCACATCCTCCAAGGTGCATTGAATGCAAAAAACCTGCAGGTAAAAGGTAATGTATCGAGTCAGTTTTTAACTGCATTGCTGATGGCGGCGCCGTTGATGAATCGGACAGGCGATGTCCATATTGAAGTGATTGGCGAGTTGATTTCAAAGCCCTACATCGAAATCACACTCAATTTGATGCAGCGATTTGGTGTTCAAGTAGAGCGCGATGAATGGCAGCGCTTTACGATTCGGGCGGGGCAAGCGTATGTCTCACCGAATCAAATACACGTTGAGGGCGACGCCTCATCTGCCTCGTATTTCTTAGCGGCGGGCGCTATTGCTGGTGGGCCTGTGCGGGTAGAAGGTGTGGGCAGCCAGAGTATTCAAGGTGATGTGCGTTTCGCCGATGCCTTGGAAAAAATGGGTGCGACGATAAAGCGCGGTGACAATTGGTTAGAAGCAAGCTCGAATGGCCCGCTGCACGCCATTGACATGGATTTCAACCATATTCCCGATGCCGCCATGACAATCGCGATGGCAGCCTTGCATGCCAATGGCACCACGGTGCTGCGCAATATCGCGAGTTGGCGGGTCAAGGAAACCGACCGTTTGTCGGCAATGGCAACCGAGTTGCGCAAATTGGGGGCGATTATTGAAGAGGGCGCTGATTACATGAGCGTGACTCCACCTGCGCAGCTCAGCGCTGCCAGCATTGCGACTTATGATGATCACCGCATGGCGATGTGTTTTTCGCTGGCCAGTTTGAGTAGCCCCTTGCGACAAGGTGTCCTTGTGCGTATCGAAGATCCACACTGCGTTGCGAAGACGTTTCCTGATTATTTTGATGTGTTTGCCCGCATCCAACAACTTTAAGACGGCGGCTTCTAGTAGGCGGCTATAAACGGCTATAAACGGCTAAGTTCAGATTGAATGTTGCTAACGCGTTAAGTGAATCCTCATGCTTCGTTTATGATCATTGAATAAAGTCTCACCGCAGAGCCGTAGAGGTCGCAGAGAAAATCTTCATTCTTTGCGGCCTCCGCGGCCCCCGCGGCTCTGCGGTAAGACTTTTGGCTTTCCTTGTATCTCATCAACACTCAAACCGAACATAAGCTTTTAAACTTTATACTGCCCACCGTATTAATCAAATGTGCTTATCTGCAATGCGCAAACAAACAATTTTTTGCCATACTCCTTAGAAAATGAATAAACCTGCTCCGGTGATTAGTATTGACGGCCCTACCGCTTCTGGTAAAGGAACCGTCGCACAACGCGTGGCAAATCGCTTGGGATTTCACTATTTGGATTCTGGCGCCCTGTATCGTTTAACAGCTTTGGCAGCGCAGCGACAACACATTGCGCTTAATGATGA
>CAYPNW010000035.1:1475-8425 GCA_964411965.1 uncultured Burkholderiaceae bacterium | reverse complement strand
TTTAACGGCAAGTGTCGAGGCGCGTGCAAATAGACGCTATAAGCAATTGATTGAAAAGGGTTTTTCTGCTAAGATGGAAGACTTGGTAAAGGATTTGGCAGAGCGCGATCTCCGCGATACAACGCGAGCAACCGCTCCACTACTCCCTGCACCCGGGGCATACATTTTGGATACGTCTGAAATGACCGTCGATCAAGCGGTGCAAGTCATTCTTGATCTGTACGCAAATGCCAGCAAGCTTTCAATTTGAATCGAGGTGCGGCACAGATTTGTACTGCTCGTAACAATGATTTAAATTGTTTTTGGTCCCGAATTGGTGCAAAGCCAAAACGGGGTTGTTTAACCTAACCCGGTTCATAGTCCCTTTGTGCTATGCCGGCTAACTCGTAAATACTATGTCTACTGTTTTCATGAATCAAGATTTCGCAACCGGCGCAGATAGCTTCGCAGCTTTATTCGAAGAATCATTGTCACGTCAGGATATGCGTTCCGGTGAGGTGATTTCTGCTGAAGTCGTTCGTATCGACCACAACTTTGTGATCGTGAACGCAGGCCTCAAATCTGAAGCCTTTATCCCAGTTGAAGAATTTAAAAACGACCAAGGCGAATTAGAAGTCAATATCGGTGACTTCGTTTCCGTAGCGATTGACTCGCTGGAAAATGGCTTTGGCGATACGATCTTGTCGCGCGACAAAGCAAAACGCTTGGCCTCATGGTTGGCGTTGGAAAAAGCTTTGGAATCTGGCGAAATGGTTGTTGGTACTGTGAATGGCAAAGTCAAAGGCGGCTTGACCGTATTGACTAACGGCATTCGCGCTTTCTTGCCAGGTTCTTTGGTTGATACACGTCCGGTGAAAGATACAACACCGTACGAAGGCAAGACCATGGAATTCAAGGTCATCAAGCTTGATCGCAAGCGCAACAACGTTGTGTTGTCACGCCGTGCAGTAGTTGAGGCGTCGATGGGCGAAGAGCGCCAGAAACTGATGGAAAACCTGAAAGAAGGTACTGTCGTTACTGGTTTGGTCAAAAATATCACTGACTACGGCGCATTCGTTGACTTGGGTGGTATTGACGGCTTGTTGCACATCACTGATTTGGCATGGCGTCGCGTACGTCATCCATCAGAAGTATTGACGGTTGGCCAAGAAATTACTGCAAAAATCCTGAAATTTGATCAAGAAAAGAACCGTGTTTCACTCGGTGTGAAACAGTTGGGCGATGATCCTTGGACTGGTTTGGCACGTCGTTATCCAGCGAACACACGTTTGTTCGGTAAAGTTACGAATCTGACTGACTACGGCGCGTTCGTTGAAGTCGAGCAAGGTATCGAAGGTTTGGTTCACGTTTCAGAAATGGACTGGACTAACAAGAACGTGGCACCAAACAAAGTGGTTCAATTGGGCGACGAAGTTGAAGTCATGGTCTTGGAAATCGACGAAGAGCGTCGTCGTATCAGCCTCGGCATGAAGCAATGCAAAGCCAATCCATGGGATGACTTCGCGATTAACTTCAAGAAGGGCGATAAAGTCCGTGGCGCCATCAAATCGATTACTGATTTTGGTGTCTTCATCGGTTTGACAGGCAACATCGACGGCTTGGTGCATTTGTCTGACTTGTCTTGGAACGAAACTGGCGAAGAGGCAGTTCGTCGCTTCAAGAAAGGTGATGAATTAGAAGCTATTGTGTTAGCAATCGATGTTGAGCGCGAGCGCGTTTCTTTGGGCGTTAAGCAATTAGAAGGTGATCCATTCAATAACTATTGCGCAATGAACGATAAAGGCGCAACGGTCACTGGTACAGTGAAATCGGTTGAAGCAAAAGGCGCTGTAATCCAATTGGCTGATGAAGTTGAAGGCTACTTGCGTGCTTCAGAAATCTCCCGCGATCGCGTGGAAGATGCTGGTACACACTTGAAGGTTGGCGACACGGTTGAAGCTTTGGTGTTGAATGTTGATCGTAAAGCACGTGGTATTCAGTTGTCGATCAAAGCAAAAGATACTGCTGAAACGGCAGAAGCAATGCAAAAAATGTCGTCTGACTCCAATGCCGCATCGGGCACAACAAGTTTGGGCGCATTGTTAAAAGCTAAGCTTGATAACAAGAACTAAGCACAAACCAAGTCATTGAGATTTAATTTATGACGAAGTCTGAGCTGATTGCTCGTTTGGCCGAGCGATATCCACAACTGGTCGCAAAAGATGTGGATATCGCGGTTAAAACGATCTTAGATGCGATGTCAGATGCATTGGCCACAGGTCAACGGATTGAGATTCGCGGCTTTGGAAGTTTTTCTCTAAACAGTCGGCCTCCACGGATTGGACGCAACCCCAAGTCGGGCGATAAAGTGATGGTGCCGGAAAAGCGTGTACCCCATTTCAAGCCAGGCAAAGAATTGCGCGAAAGAGTGGATGCAATGGTGGGGCAACCCATTATTGACGATTAAAACCAATTTCTGAGACGGAAATTTTCGTACAGAGTTAAAACGGCATACCGGTTTTCCGATATGCCGTTTTTTTTCACGTACAATTTGCACATGCCTTCACGCAAACCACTTTGCAAAAAAATTTGCTCGAAAGATTTATGAAACTCATCTTAAGAATTTTCGCTCTTTTATTATTTATCGCTTTCTTCGGCTTTGCGTTAAAGAACGATCAAATTGTCACCTTGTATTATTTCTTTGGCTACGCGCAAACCGCGCCCTTGGTCATTATGCTGCTCGCCTTTTTCTTAGGTGGTGCAGTTTTGGGTGTGTTGGCAATGGTGCCGATGGTGTTTAAGCAAAGACGAGCTGTCTCCGCGCACAAAAAAACCATTGCGCAAATTGAAGCGGAGCGCATGGCTGTGAAGCAAGCTGCAACACAACCACCACCAACTGACAACATCAGTGCAACCTAACAAGCATCAGCCGAGAAAATATGGAATTTGAAATTTGGTGGTTGCTCAGTATTCCACTTTTTTTTTCACTTGGCTGGATAGCCGCGCGAGTGGATATACGTCAACTTTTATCTGAATCCAGAAGCTTACCGAACGGCTATTTCAAAGGGCTTAATTTTTTACTGAATGATCAGCACGATAAAGCGATTGACGCATTTATTGATATCGTGCGGCTTGATCCTGAGGCGGTAGAACTGTATTTCGCTTTAGGTAATTTGTTTCGTCGGCGCGGTGAAACAGAGCGTGCTATTCGAGTACATCAAAATTTGCTTTCACGGCCAGATTTGCCAAGTGAGCAGCAAACCCAGGCAATGTTCGAATTAGGTCAAGATTATCTTAAGGCGGGTCTGCTAGATCGCGCCGAAGAAACCTTTAACCAACTTGTTGCTTCGCCTTACGCCATGCAAGCGCGTCGCGCTTTACTTGAAATTTATCAACGTGAAAAAGAGTGGAGCCGTGCGATTGACGCAGCAAATGCTTTACAAGAGTCTGGCGCCGGCGGGAGGCAAAAAGAAATTGCACAGTTTTACTGCGAGTTAGCGCAGGATGAATTAGTGCACACGCACCCCGAAGCCGCGCTTGCTTTGTTGGAAAAAGCAGATGCGACCGATCGACATAATGTGCGGGCAGCTATTCTAAGTGGTGACGTGCATCTTTCAAAAGGTGATATTGATAAAGCCGTGTTTGCTTGGCGCCGAGTCGAGCAGCAAAGCGTGCCGCACGTTTCTTTGGTAGCACAACGTTTGATGGATGCGTATCGCAAGCTTGAACGTCCGCAAGAAGGACTTAATCTACTGAAAGGCTATCTTGCCGAAGCTCCCTCCATCGATTTGCTTGAGGTTGTGTTTAAAGCTACCGTTGAGCTTGATTCGGTAGAAGCCGCGAATCAACTAGTGATCGCCGAGCTTCGACGTACGCCAACTTTACTCGGCTTAGATAAATTGTTAGATGCTCGTTTATTGGCCGCACCGCCTGAGATTCGACCAGAACTCTCTGTGGTAAAAAATCTCGTTCATGGCTATGCGCAAAAATTGGCGCGATACCAATGCTCACACTGCGGTTTCAAGGCGCGGCAGTTTTACTGGCAATGCCCCGGATGTAGTCGCTGGGAGACCTACCCCCCAAGGCGGACTGAGGAATTGAATGTGATGAATTAAGTGATTCACGTAATAACACTTACGGAGAGTTGGTATTAATTCTCGTAATGCTTAGCATTGGTGTTTAGCAAAAAGATCAATCAATAAAACTGAAAATTAATCGATGAAAATAACCATTGTTGGCACCGGCTATGTGGGACTGGTTACCGGTGCGTGCCTTGCAGAACTTGGCAATAAAGTTTTCTGCCTCGATCTTGATCAGAAGAAAATTGACACTCTTAACAGCGGCGGAATGCCAATTCATGAGCCTGGCTTGACTGATTTGGTCAACCGAAATCGAGCAGCCGGTCGCTTGGTCTTTTCGACCGATGTCGCCGCTAGCGTCGAACATGGCGATATTCAATTTATTGCCGTCGGTACGCCACCAGATGAAGATGGTTCGGCTGATTTACAGTACGTCTTAGCTGCCGCACGCAACATCGGCAAGTATATGCAGTCATTCAAAGTGATTGTGGACAAATCAACGGTACCAGTTGGCACAGCAGAACGAGTGGCGACGGTCGTTAATGAAGAACTTGCACACCGCCAAAACACCAGCCAATTCTCAGTTGTTTCTAATCCAGAGTTTTTGAAGGAGGGGGCTGCGGTTGACGATTTTATGCGCCCTGATCGTATTGTTGTTGGTTGCGATCATTCGCCTTTGGGTGAGAAAGCACGCATATTGATGGTGCGCCTGTACGAAACTTTTAATCGCGATCGTGAATGCCTGCACTGGATGGATGTGCGCTCAGCCGAGTTCACCAAGTATGCAGCCAATGCGATGCTGGCAACGCGAATTTCGTTTATGAACGAGCTGTCAAATTTGGCAGACCGCTTGCACGTTGATATCGAAGCCGTGCGTAAAGGGATGGGATCTGATCCACGCATCGGCCCCAGTTTTTTGTATGCTGGATGCGGATACGGTGGCTCGTGTTTTCCGAAAGATGTACAAGCTTTAGAGAAAACAGCGCAAGAAAACGGACAGCAATTACAAATTCTTCATGCAGTCGAATCTGTCAACGACGCACAAAAAAAGGTACTTGGCCAAAAAATTCTGCAACATTTTGGTAGCGATCTCAGCGGTAAGCGATTTGCAGTTTGGGGCTTAGCATTTAAGCCAGATACGGATGACATGCGTGCAGCTTCATCACGTGTGCTGATCAATGATCTACTCTCGCATGGCGCATCACTGATGCTTTTCGATCCTGTCGCAATGGCGGAATCTCGTCGCGTGCTGGCGATCGATTTTAATGATAGACCAGAGTTATTGGAAAAAGTCAGTTACGCGAATAGTGCCATGGAAGCACTCCAAGACGCTGATGTCTTAGTGATTGTGACTGAATGGAAAGTCTTCCGTAGCCCTGATTTTGATCAGCTAAAAACAAGTTTGAAACGCCCTATCATCTTCGATGGACGCAATCTTTATGAACCGTCCTTGATGAAAGAATTGGATATCGATTACCACTGTATTGGGCGCGCTGCATTGAAACAAAACTAAGTATGAAAACAGAAGAGAAAAAACTACTGATTGTGGGCGATGTAATGCTGGATCGCTATTGGTTCGGCGAGGTGACTCGTATCTCGCCTGAAGCGCCAGTACCGATAGTCCGTGTGGAAAAACGTGAAGAACGCTTGGGGGGAGCGGCAAATGTGGCGCGAAACGTCGCAGCGCTTGGTATGCCCGTCGGGATACTGGGCGTTATTGGCAATGATGAAGCGGGCGACATTGTCGAAGGTCTTCTAAAGAAATCAACGATTCAGAATTATCTGAAACGTGATGCAGAAATTTCTACCATTATTAAACTCCGCGTGATTGGTCGGCAGCAGCAGCTTATACGTATCGACTTCGAAGAAAAACCTTCAAGTCACGTTTTGCAAGATAAATTGGCGCGGTTCCATGCCTTGATTGACGACGTTGATCTTTTGGTGTTTTCTGATTATGCAAAAGGAAGCTTGGTCAATGTTGCAGAAATGATTGCTGTTGCGCGAGCAAAAGGAAAGAAGGTTCTTGTTGATCCCAAAGGAAGCGATTTTTCACGTTATACCGGCGCTCATCTATTGACGCCAAATAAAGCAGAATTACGGCAAGTGATTGGTGAGTGGAATAGCGAGCCAGATCTGGCAGCGAGGGTGCAAAATTTGCGTAAGCAATTCAATATCGATGCAATTCTGCTGACTCGTTCAGAAGAGGGAATGAGTTTGTTTTCTGATGAGGAAACGGTTCACGTGGCTGCCACAGCACGCGAAGTGTTCGATGTTTCGGGGGCGGGTGATACGGTAATTGCCACAATGGCGGTGATGTTATCGCAAGGCTACGAGTTGAAGGACGCCGTCGAGATTGCCAATCGCGCTGGCGGGATAGTGGTGGGAAAACTTGGCGCAGCAACTGTTTCTCTTTCAGAACTTTTTCCGAGCTAAGAAAAAGGTCAATCTCTTCTTATACGGACGTCACTATGCAAGGTAAAAGTGCCCGATTTTTGATAATCTTTTTTTGCATGCTGATGTCAGCTTTTCCGAGGGTGGGTTTTGCAGCGGTCGAACTCAACACGGCAGATCAAGTCGCATTAGATGGTCTCAATGGACTAGGCCCAACTAAATCAAAAGTAATTTTGGCTGAGCGCAAGAAAAACGGACACTTTACAAGCTGGGTCGATTTTAAAAATCGCGTAAAAGGCGTTGGTCAAAAAAACGCGCAGAAATTGTCAGACGCTGGCTTGGTGATTGATGGCCAGTCGTTCACTGAATTTGGCGCAAAAGCAAGCGAAACGAAAGTAATAGAAGCAACTGAAGCAACAAGAGCAACAAGAGCAACAAAAGCCAACACAAAAGCGCATTTGCCAGAATCTCAAGGCGCGGCAAAGTCAAAATAAAATCGTT
>CAYPNW010000035.1:0-1375 GCA_964411965.1 uncultured Burkholderiaceae bacterium | reverse complement strand
ACAAAAGCGCATTTGCCAGAATCTCAAGGCGCGGCAAAGTCAAAATAAAATCGTTGGAGAATTCGCTTTGGTTGAATCCTCCGCTGTGAATGCGCAATCAATTTTCAACGTTTAGAATACGTACTTTCTTTTCCCTCACACAAAAATAAAATGGCTTATCTCACCATCGAAGATACGATAGGTAATACACCTCTCGTACAGTTACAGCGGCTGCCCGGCTTGGTAAATCAACAAAAAAACAATGTCATATTAGGGAAGTTAGAGGGAAATAATCCTGCCGGATCAGTTAAGGATCGTCCTGCACTGTCGATGATAAAGCGGGCCGAAGAGCGCGGTCGTATCAAACCAGGTGACACACTGATCGAAGCGACTAGTGGCAACACGGGTATCGCATTAGCGATGGCTGCGGCAATGCGTGGTTATAAAATGTTACTGCTGATGCCAGAAAACCTTAGTATCGAGCGTCGCCAAAGTATGACCGCCTACGGCGCGGAAATTCTGCTCACGCCGAAGACGGGAGGAATGGAGTACGCCCGCGATTTAGCGCAGCAAATGCAGAAAGATGGCAAAGGCGTGATTCTCGATCAGTTCGCCAATCCTGATAATCCGCTCGCACACTACGAAACCACTGGGCCCGAAATTTGGCGCGATACCAACCACACGATTACGCACTTTGTAAGCGCAATGGGCACGACAGGAACCATCATGGGTGTGTCGGCCTATTTGAAAGAGCAGAATAATGCGATTCAAATCGTCGGCGCTCAACCTGAAGAAGGATCGCAGATTCCTGGCATTCGCAAGTGGCCGGAGGCTTATTTACCGAAGATCTACGACAAAGCGCGGGTGGATCAAATTGAATCAGTGAGCCAAGCAGCGGCAGAGCGCATGGCAAGACGGCTCGCTGCAGAGGAGGGTATTTTTTGCGGAATTTCAGCGGCGGGCGCATGTGAAGTTGCACTACGAATTGCAGAGAATATAGAAAACGCAACGATCGTTTTTATTGTTTGCGATCGCGGCGATCGGTATTTGTCCACGGGTGTTTTTCCCGCGTAATCGTTGGCATTACCGGAGATGTTTGTTGCTGCTTTGGCGTCTCAATAAGGAGTCGTTTTCTTTCTAAAAATAAAAAGGGTGTCGATTTTTTCGCCACCCTTTTTTATTATTTCGCGTTGAATTTACATTGCGCTGCTAGCTTCTTTTGGCTTGAATTGTTTGTCACTAATCCGGAATTTTGCGCGCCGGTCGCCCATTAATGCGCGTAAATCTTTAATGCTCACATCACTAATTTCGTGCATGCGGATCAAGAGAGAAGCACCAACAGGCAGTCGACGATGCCGAATCTTGCTGATGACTGGGGGGGCGACTTCAAGCGCTC
>CAYPNW010000034.1:12319-15583 GCA_964411965.1 uncultured Burkholderiaceae bacterium | reverse complement strand
TGTGGCGCAGTGCTGATCGCGAGCCAGCACGCATCCATCGATCTTTTCTGATCTCGGCGATTACATTTTTAGAGACAAGGTTTGCAGATGCGGCAATGGATATCACGCAGTTTATTGATCGGTGGCGTTTTTCTTTTAGTTTGGCTTGTTGTGATTTATTCGTGGCGCGCGTCGAATCGTTTGCCGAGCAATATCGAAGTTGGCGCCTATTTCTTGGGGTTTCCTTTGCTTGTATTGGGAACACTTTGGATGGGTAGAAAGGTCCTGCAAACTTCTGGCGCTGGTGCGGTCAGTCAAGCAAAAAGTGAAACAACTCAGTCGGTTAATGAGGCAGGTTTAATCAACGCATCATCGAGTGAATCTATTACGCAAGAATTTGTCGTATTTGCGGCGAACGTGAAGACTTGCCAAGGCATGACAGGTGCAGAAGTTCTTGAAAAATTAAAGTCTGGCGAAGCGCGTTTAGAGCTTGACGAGAGCTTAGTTGATGAAGACGGGTTTCCTATTCCCTCTGGCCGAATTACTTCGGTCACGATTGATGAAGCAAACGATGAGTTTTTGACTTGGCAAAGAACGGGAAAGAAGCCTGAAATCCTTTGGTTGACGGAAGATTTACGTGCAATTTCTTTAGGCGGCGAAAGTCTACGTGAGATGCTTGATGCGGCCCATGAATGTGTAGCTAATTCTCTCGACAGTTCATCGGCTTCTATGCCGGTGAATCAAGGAAATTCGCAAGCATCGTCAGCGAGTAGTCTTGATCCCATTGTGTTAGAGATTTTCTTGCGCGTGCCAGAAAGGTGGAGCAACTTACAAAGCATTGCCTGTAGTGAGTGGTATCGGAAAATCGCGCTTGATACGAGTTGGTCATCGGAGAATTTACGTATTCAAATCTTGAAGAAAGACCATGTACAGCCACAGTTTGAATTTTTGTCGAATCAGTTTATTGAGCAACAAAATCTTCAGAAAAACAGCGCGATCTTAGTGCTTGCATTTGACTCGATGATTGGTGACGAATCTGTCGATTCCATGCAACGTACAGGTGTTTTAGTGCACGGAAAAAATCCAAATGGAAAAGTACCTAGTGAAGGCGCTGCTGCTTTACTAGTAATGAAAAAGCTTGACGCGTTGAGCCTTGGGCTGAAGGCGGAGGCGTACGTGAGTGGTGTCGCGCAGAAAAGGCGAGAGCAAAGCATCACACAAGATCGAAATGGCAAGGATGGTGCGCTACGTGAACTCATACTGCACACAATGTCCGCATTAAGCGTTCCCAACGAAGCCATCCAGAGCGTCATTTCTGACACAGGAAACCAAATCAATCAAACGCTAGAACTTGCGGCATTAGGAACGAATTTGTTCCCAGAGTTAGATCTAACGACAGATTTTTCTAAATTGACTGAAGCCTGCGGCGATCTTGGCGGCGTCGCTAGTTTAGCGACCGTGGCATTGGGATTTGAACAAGCGCGAAATGGTGCCTCATGCGTGTTGTGTGCCAGTAATTTAGATGACTATCAACGCAGTATTGTCTTTGTTTTTCCCATGCCAGCATGAGAAAAATCACAGCTAACGACAGTCATTGATAAAAATCGAAAGAAGTTGAAAGAAATTGGAAGCAGTCGAATTAATTTTGAAGAGATAAATAATGCAGCGTTTTTTAAATTTCATTACCGATAGCCGTTTCTTGGTTGTTATCGGCTTTTTGGCACTTGCCGGCATTCTTGTTCTGGGTGCGACGAACTTGGAAGTCGCCGTTCTTTGGTGCTTAGTGTTGTTTGCGATTGCCCTATTTATTTGGTTAATCCTTTTGCTTATAAAGTTCTTGAAAGCTCGGAGGGCATCAAAAGGTCTTGGCGACGCGCTTGAACAAGAGGTAAAACAATCGGAATCGACTAATGATGTGGTGAAAAATGGCGAACTAGATACTGTGCGTAAGCGCATGCTGGAGGCTATTTCAACCATTCGAACATCTAAACTTGGATTAATGTCGGGATCGCGCGCGTTGTATGAGTTGCCTTGGTACATGATCATTGGTAACCCAGCTGCAGGAAAAAGCACAGCGATCGCAAACTCAGGGTTGCAGTTTCCTTTCGCTGATAAGAACGGCAAAGTTGTGCACGGTGTGGGTGGTACACGAAACTGTGATTGGTTTTTTACGACAGACGGCATTATTCTCGATACTGCAGGACGTTACGCCGTGCAAGAAGAGGACAGGGATGAGTGGTTCGGTTTTCTTTCTCTCCTTAAAAAGCACCGAAAGTTAGCGCCTATCAATGGCATTATTATTGCCGTTAGCGTCTCGGAATTGACTTCGAATCGACCAGAATTTGGCATTAATCTGGCGAAAAATTTACGGCAACGCGTACAAGAACTGACAGAAAAACTAGAAGTTTTTGCGCCAGTTTATGTAGTCTTTACCAAAGCCGATTTGATTGACGGATTTAGCGAATTTTTCTTAGACAGCGATCGTGCAGAAAAAGACCGTGTTTGGGGGGCAACATTACCCTACAGTTTAAAAAACACAAACCAAGATGTAGTTGATTTTTTTGATCAGCGCTTCGATGAACTCTATGACGGTTTAAAACAAATGAGTTTGGCGAATATGGCAATGAGTCAAAGTGAAAGAATGCCGCCGGGCGTGTTTACTTTTCCGCTTGAGTTTTCGACCGTAAAAAACCCGCTTAGATCATTTATTGCGACACTTTTTGAAGAGAATCCGTTTCAGTTTAAACCGATTTTTCGTGGATTCTACTTTACAAGTGCATTGCAAGAAGGGCAGGCAGTCAGTGCTTCTGCAGATCGAATTGCAAGTCGCTTTAGCCTAAAACAAATACGCCAGCCGAAAGTTGATATCTCTTCACAGCATGGTTTCTTTTTGCTTGATTTGTTTAGAAAGGTGATTTTTGCTGATAAAGCTCTAGTTTCCCAATACGCAAGCAAAGCAAAATCACGCTTTCGCCAAACGGTCTTTTTTGGTGCGGTGACGGTTGTTGGCTTGTCTTTGGCGGCATTTAGTTGGTCATATGTCGCGAACAAACAGTTGGTTCAAAACGTACAAGCGGATCTCAACAAGGCCGTTAAATTGCAAGAAAATCGACTCGATTTGCAGTCGCGCTTTGAAGCGCTTGAACTCTTACAGGAACGCATAGAGCAACTTGAGAAATACCGTGAAAACCGCCCAGTGGCCTTGGGTTTCGGTTTGTATCAAGGTGATGTGTTAGAGCAAAAAGTTAAACAAGAGTACTTCGCTGGTATTCGTGAAATTTTGCT
>CAYPNW010000034.1:7530-12219 GCA_964411965.1 uncultured Burkholderiaceae bacterium | reverse complement strand
CAGTCCATCTTAATGATCAGCTCACTCGGTTTTGGCGCAATTGGTTAGAAACCAATCGGGGAACGATGTCTAAAGATGAAATGATTCGCCATGCAGAGAAGATTATTAGTTTTTATCTTGCGCAGGTAAGCGACCCGACTTGGCCTACGATCGAGAGCAAATTATCTTTGGTCGATCAGTCAAGGGAAAATTTGAAGCGTGTCGTGCGCGGATTGCCAGCTCGTGACCGGGTTTATGCAGACATTAAGGCGCGCGCGGCGACACGATTTTCGCCGGTAACCGTGGCGAAAATTGTCGGTGATCAAGACAAAGAGTTGATAGGTGGCAGTTATGTGATTTCTGGCGCATTCACAAAAGATGCTTGGGAAAAATTTATCTCCTCGGCCTTTAAAGAAGCGGCAAATAAGGAGTTGCAGAGCGCTGATTGGGTACTTAAATCTTCAGCCAAAGATGATTTGACTCTGGAAGGAAGCCCAGAAGATATTCAGAAAAATCTAACTTTGCAATACAAAGCGGAATACAGCAAAGAATGGCAAAAGTTTTTACAGGGCGTCACTATCAACGATTTAGGTGACTTCGATCACGCCGTCGCGGCAATGAACCGTTTAGGTGATCCGCAAAGCTCGCCAGTCAACAAATTGGTTTCTACTGTTTATGCTGAAACTTCGTGGGATAACCCATCCCTTGTCAATCAGGGCTTACAAAATGCGCAGCGCGGCGCAATGCAATGGTTTAAGGAAACAATTTTGCGCCAAGCACCATCCCAAGTGAACGTGAGTGTTAATTTAGCAGACTCCAAGAGTAGTGCATCGCTCGGTTTGGTCGGAAAAGATTTCTCTGGAATTGCCAAACTAGTCGTTGTGAGTGACAAAGATGCGTCACTGATGAAAGGGTATTTAGAAAATCTTTCAAAGCTACGTAGCCGTTTTAATCAATTAAAAAATCAGGGTGACGCCGGCCCTGGTGCGCGACAGTTAATGCAGCAGACCTTAGAGGGGAATGGTAGCGAACTCTCTGAGAGTTTGAAGTATGTTGATGAGCAAATGCTGGTTGGCATGGCGGACAACCAGAAGCAAGCTCTGCGCCCTTTGCTTGTTCGCCCGTTGATTCAATCATTTGCGGTGATTATTCGACCTACCGAGGCAGAAGTTAACAAAATTTGGTTGGCGCAAGTAGTCGAGCCGTTTCAAAAAAATATTGCGACAAAGTTTCCATTTTCAACCGATTCGAAAGTTGAAGCGACGGCGGCCGAGATTGCACAGATTTTTGGTGCGGACGGGGCAATCGCCAAGTTTGTCAATACATCGATGGGACCACTATTGGTGCGGCGCGGCGATTCATTGACTGCGCGAACTTGGGCGGAATTGGGAATTAGTTTGTCACCGCAACTGCAAAGTAATTTTGGCTTATGGATTGCGCCGCTCAGTTCGAGTGGCGTGCCCAATGCGACGGCAACTGAAGCGCAAACATCTTTTCAAGTTTTGCCATTGCCTGCATCGGGTGTGACGGAATACACGATTGAAATCGATGGGCAACAGCTTCGTTACCGGAATACGCAAGCTGATTGGGTACAAGTTGTTTGGCCTAATGCGCAAGGCGTTCCAGGTGCGCGCATCACGGCCACGATGTTTGACGGTAGGGTTGTGGATGTTGCGAATTTTCCGGGGAAATTTGGGTTTACCAAATTGATGGAATCGTCATCGAATAAGCGAAAAGAGAATGGTGTACATGAACTCAACTGGACGGCAAACGGTGTTTCAATCGCTGTGAACCTTAAAATTATTAGTAACCCTTATGCCGCTGCCGATAACGCAGGGGGGCAAAGCCGTGGATTCCGAGGCTTAAAATTGCCTGAATTGATTGTCGGCGCATTATCATCCGCACCCATTAATTCAGCGCAAGGCACGTTACCAAATATCCAAAAAAGCCAACCAGCAATTAATCAAGGAGTTGGGCGATGAGCAGCACGTCAACGGCAACAAAAATCAGTTACTTTGGAAAGATTCCCAGCCGAGGTGACTTCGTTAAAGCTACAGAGAATCTTCCGCTTATCCAAATATTAGACGACTGGTTGGCGCAAACCATGGCGCTACTTGCCGAAGATCCACGCTGGAAGATTGGGTATGACAGTGCAAAGCCTATCGATTTTGCTTTCATTGGTCCTCAGAAGAAGCGTGCAATTGCCGGCCATATCATTGCAAGTAGTGATATGGCGCAACGCCGCTTCCCGTTTTTAACGATGGGTGCGATGGAGATCGATGATCCACTTCAGTTCGTCAGTATCTGCCCAGTAATATTGTCACGCCTTTGGAAGCGCTTGGCGGTCCAAGGTGTTGGAATCGTCGCCGCAAGTGATCCCATTGTACCGTTGCAGAATCTTTCCTCAACCAGAATTGAACTCGAACTAAGGACAACATCGTACGAAGCAGCCTTTACGGACTTCTTGGAAATGCAGACCGTTGGCGCATTAGATCAAATGCTTGCAAGCGGCGGCTTTAAAGGAAGTGCGCGCGAGTTGTTATTGGCTTTAGGCTTATTGCTGCAGCCAGTAATGACGAGTTGCAGTAATCGTTTGGATAAAAGTTTGGTTTTGCCTTTACCTCAGGACCCGATGTACCGCTACCTCGTTGGCGCTTTTTGGATGCACTTGATTGCTCCATTTTTGACTCGTGCCGACTTTGAGTTGGCGCTGTTCATAACCGAAATGGAACAAGGGTTTGAACTCGTTTTAGGCTTTAGCGGGGCGTCGCCGAAGACACTTCAAGCAATTATTGATCCGTCAGTCGGCGCCGAACATTTAATCACTTTTGAGAGTGCCGGGTGGGTCGAAGCCCAAATCGGCACTGATTTCGGCTTGAAGAAGTTATCTAGCTATTTGATGCAACCTGAACTCTCGCTGAAACTAGCATTGGATACGTTTCGCACAACATTTATTGGAATTTGAGGCATGAAACACTTTCTTTTCTTTTCGGTTTTCATTGCAATTTCTCTTAACGTTTGCGCACAGACAAGTAAGCCAATCGTCCCAACGGTCAATGCAAAACCAGGGCAAATAGTTGTTACTGGAACGGTACCTGATGAGCTTAGTAAGTCACAAATTCTTGGCAAACTGCGAGACCTCTATGGGGCAGATAATGTGCTTGATCAGATTAACGTTGGTACCAGTGTGCTTCCAGCGAACTGGACGTCAAACGTACAAAAGTTAATTGCACCAAATTTGAAATTGATCAGTAAGGGGCAAGTCAAAATCGACGGTACGGTTGTTAGTGTGCGTGGCGAGGTCGCGAACGAAGCACAGCGTCAGCAAATTGCAAGTGAAATTGCAAGCAATTTGAATTCGACTTATACCGTGAATAATGCCTTGCGTGTATCCGCCGCTGAACAGTCTATTTTGGACGGAATTTTAGCTAATCGTATCGTCGAGTTTGAAACAGGAAAGTCGACCTTGACTCCATCAGGAATTGCGATACTCGACGAGCTAACCGTACCATTGTTGAAGTTAAAAAATAGGCGCGTCGAAGTCATTGGAAATACCGACAATCAAGGCCTACGTGCGAGCAATATCGCTTTGAGTATTGCAAGAGCGGAAGCAGTTAAAACCTATCTTGCGAGCAAAGGCGTGCAGGCAGATTTAATGAGTGTGCTAGGCCAGGGACCTGATCGACCAATAACGAGTAACGATACAGTTGAAGGTCGTGCTAGAAACCGTCGAATCGAATTTCGTGTTTCACAATGAACGATTGTTGGAGTTTCTGTTGGAAATTTTTCGATGTTGGAGTTCTAGAAAGTTCGCGTTAACGATGTCGTAGAAGAATATTTTTGTAGAAAGTGTAAAGAAACAATGTTGAATTTTGAAAAACTTCTTTTTCCAATTCAGGGTGACGCGCCAAATGGTGCGGATCTCTCTTTTTCGAGGGAGATCGACGCCATCGTTGAAGCGCGACGTTTTGATGATTCAAGTTTAGATCAGGGTGAATGGGTAGTTGACGTTAAGACATCCGATTGGGCATTTGTTTTGGCACAATGCACAAGCTTGATTGAGAAGCAAAGTAAAGACTTAAGACTGGCGGTTTGGCTTACCGAAGCGAATGCCAAAATCAATCATTTTGAAGGATTAGCCCAAGGCTTTGCGCTGATTACTGGAATGTTGGATTTGTATTGGGAGGGACTTTTCCCATCAGGAAGCGATGGCGACTTTGAGCAACGCATTGGTAATCTGCATTGGGTGCTTGCACGCACTCAACAACTCGCAATGGAACTGCCCTTAACTGAAGGTCGAGAAACTTCTTTTTCTTTGACTGATTTTGAATTTGCGCGGGGCAAGGAGCTGAGTTCTGAAAAAGCGGGCGCGGAGAATGACGCAAATAGAAGCGAGGCAAAGAACAGGTTAGTTCAATTGGAAAGTGCGAAGCGAAAAAGTTCGAAAGCGTTTTACGAAAAACTAATGAAGGACACAAAGCAATGCGTTACCGGCCTAGCATTAATGGAGGCCTCGGTAGATCGTCGATTGGGTCTGAATGGGCCAAGCTTCGCCGCCGCTCGGGATGCGCTTGAGACCGTTGTTCTTACTGTCGCGCGCTTCGCGCAGGAAGTTGGCATCAAGACACCAAATTCGCTGGAAGTTCAATCGCAAGTGGAGGGAGATGAAAACGTCTTGTCGTCTCGGAATGCCATAACTTCGCATCCTAA
>CAYPNW010000034.1:1294-7430 GCA_964411965.1 uncultured Burkholderiaceae bacterium | reverse complement strand
AGTTCCCAGCCAATTCTTCCCGGCAGTTTTTTACATAATGGACTGCCTCCTACCAAAATTTCGCGAGCGCGCATCGTTTGAAAGCGCATCAGCGCGCGCCATTCGTTACTCACCATGCCTTTTGAAATGTGGTCTTCCGAAATGGTGTATCTCTTTAAATCTTCGATGGGTATATAGATTCGATCTTTTTGCCAATCTATTGCTACGTCTTGCCAAAAATTGATCAATTGCAGTGCGGTACATATTTGATCGGACTGTGCGCGATTTTGCGAACTTGTTTCGTTGTAGAGCGCGAGCATGATATGACCTACAGGATTAGCTGACCTCGCACAGTAGTCCTGCAATTCCGCAAAAGTCTGATAGCGCTTTGTAGTAACGTCTTGTTTAAATGCAGATAGTAGTGCGTAGAATGGCTCGAACGGCAATTTTTGATCGTTAATGACTTTACCAAGTGCGATGAAAAGCGACGACTGCGTTGGTTCGTCGTGCTTTAACTTATTGAGTTGTGACTCATAGTGCTCTAACGACGCAACTCGCTCCCCTGGCGTTGCATCTCCTTCGTCAGCAAGGTCATCGGCGCTTCGTGCAAAGGCATAAATGGTTGTGACTGAGCTGCGTAGCTTGGCGGGAAGTAGAATCGAAGCAACGGGAAAATTTTCGTAGTGATTGACGGACATAGGACAAAAATAATAAATGACTCAAAAGTCATTGGCAAAAAAAATTGGAGACAATTATAATTAATAACCCAAGAGTCATTTACTTGCCTGAATTGTTTTGACGTCAACTTATTTTCCGTTTCGTTTGCAGTTAACGACAAAATTCAGCCACATAGATAAATAGACGACGAATCGGCTTTGAACCTGATTACAATTTTGTTGCTTGCATAGTAAAGGATATTTCCCGTGACTACATTTCTCAAAAGCGCTTTTAGATTGCAGAATAACCAATCGAACAGCTTAAAGCTCACAGCAAGAACACATATAACGTTGGGTCTGGGTGTAATGCTGATTTTGTCCGCGTGCTCGAAGCCTGTGGAAAAAACGGAAGATGTTAGGCCCGTGCGAGTGATGACGATAGCCCTCGAGCCAGCGACATCCGCCTTAGTATTTTCCGGTGAAGTTAGGCCAAAAGTTGAGTCGCGTTTGGGGTTTCGCGTCAATGGCAAAATTGTTGCGCGTTTGGTAGAGGTTGGTACGACCGTCAAACGCGGTCAGGTACTCATGCGGCTTGATCCACAGGATTTGGCGCTGGCACAAGTTCAGGCGCAAGCCGGAATGAGTGCGGCTGAAAGTAATCGCGATTTAGCAAAGGCTGAGCTAAAGCGCTATCAAGAACTGAAGGAAAAGAATTTTGTCTCGGCAACAGTGCTTGATTCTAAGGAAACAACTTATAAGGCGGCCCAAGCTTCCTACGAGCAAAGCGTTGCGGTTTATAAAAATCAATTAAATCAATCAAGTTATACCAGTCTTGTTGCTGATGTGGATGGTGTCGTTACCTCTGTTGATGCAGAAGTCGGTCAAGTAGTTGCCGCAGGGGCGCCCGTCATTCGAGTTGCACAAACAAGCGATATCGATGTGGTGGTAGGCATACCAGAAGATAAGGTATCAACTATTCGTCAGTTAACCGACGTAAGCGTGCGGCTTTGGGCCAATAAAGGCGAAGCCATCCCTGCGAAATTGCGTGAGTTGTCGCCGATTGCCGATCCAGTAACTCGGACGTTTGCGGCAAAACTAGCTCTACCCCCAACACAAAAAGACCTCAAGTTAGGAATGACTGCGAGTGCCACATTTGCGCTAAAGGATGCGCCGATTGCGATAAAGCTTCCCTTGACTGCACTGTTTCAAGAAAAAAATGTGACTTCCGTTTGGTTGGTCGAAGCTGGCGCTGTACGGTTAGTTCCTATTGTTATTTCTGGCTCGTCTGGGCAATCGGTTTTGGTTGGTGCTGGTTTGAATTCCGGGCAGGTGGTGGTGACTGCAGGTGTGCATCAACTAAAAGTGGGACAAAAGGTCAGTATTTTGGGCGAGGAAGCGACAACAGATACGAGTGGCGCCAAAGCACGCGCTGATGAAGAAAAAAAATCTAAGGGAGTGCAAGACGGCAGCGCAACGCCTACCAATAGTAATCAGGGGGCATCGAAATGAGCCAAGAGTCGAAAGGGTTTAATCTCTCAAGGTGGGCGCTCGAACACATTCCGTTGACGCGGTATTTAATGGTTGCGTTGCTGCTAGGCGGGATTTTTAGTTTTGGTAGTTTGGGGCAAGACGAAGATCCCCCATTCACTTTTCGTGCGATGGTGGTGCGGGCAATTTGGCCGGGTGCGACCTCATTGCAAATGGCGGAACAGGTCGCCGATAAATTAGAAAAAAAGCTGCAAGAGGTACCATACATAGACAAAATTCGCAGCTACTCAAAACCTGGCGAAACGGTAATCATTCTGCAGTTGCGCGAATCAACGCCACCTAAGGAAACAGCGCAAAGTTGGTATCAGGCTCGTAAAAAAATTGGCGACATCCGCGCCACTCTGCCGCCGGGCGTGCTCGGACCTTTTTTTAATGATGAATTCGGTGATACGTACGGCTCAATTTTCGCGCTGTCAGGTGACGGATTTACCTATGAGGAAGTCAAAGAGTATGCTGATTTCGTGCGACAAGAATTTTTGCGCATTCCAACAGTGGCGAAGGTTGAGTTGTTTGGCGTGCAAGACGAAAAAGTTGACATTGAATTTTCCCAGAATAAATTCGCGCAACTAGGAATCTCATTTGAGTCAATTATTAACCAACTCAGCGCGCAAAACAGTGTTGAAGCGACGGGTGTCTTAACCACTTCTAAAGATAACTTGCAAGTACGTATTTCTGGCGCGTTGGTGCGGGTTAAAGATCTAGAAAACTTTCAATTGCGGGCGAATGGAACAACCTTTCGGCTCGGTGACTTCGCAACCGTGACGAGGGAAACCAAAAATCCACCTCAAGACAAAATGCGCTTCAATGGAAAGGAGGTGATAGGTCTCGGAATCTCAATGGAGAAAGGCGGCAATATCATCGAGTTAGGCAAACATCTCTCTGTTGATGTCGAAAAACTCAAAGCAAAATTACCTGCAGGGATTCAACTCGAACGTGTCTCAGATCAACCCAAAATTGTTTCTTCGTCGGTAGGGGAGTTTGTTCGAACCTTGATCGAGGCTATCGTGATTGTGCTGGCAGTGAGTTTCTTGGCACTGGGATTTCACACTAAGCCATTGCGGCTCGACGTCTGGCCTGGTTTGGTCGTTGCGTTGACCATTCCGTTGGTATTGGCTGTGACCTTCTTATTCATGCGGATCTTTGATATCGACCTGCATAAAATTTCGCTTGGCGCGTTAATTATTGCGCTGGGCTTGCTGGTCGATGATGCAATTATCGCGGTCGAAATGATGGTTAGGAAGATGGAAGAGGGCTTTAGCCGCATGGATGCCGCTACGTTCGCCTATACATCAACGGCAATGCCTATGCTGACAGGAACCTTAATTACTGCGGCTGGCTTTTTACCAATTGGCTTGGCGAAGTCTGCGGCGGGTGAGTACACGTTCTCAATGTTTTCTGTTAACGCTTTGGCCTTGATTATTTCGTGGCTGGCGGCAGTTATCTTTACGCCTTATTTAGGATTTTTGTTATTGAAGGTAAAGCCTGCTACTAATGCTGATGGGCACCACGAACTTTTTGATACGCCGTTTTACAATCGGTTTAGAAAAACAGTAAATTGGTGTGTTGAGTGGCGCAAGACGACCATTGTCCTTACTCTTGGTATCTTTGCGCTAGGCGTGTTTGGCTTCAAATTTATCGAGCAACAATTTTTTCCAGACTCGAGTAGACCTGAGTTAATGGTAGAACTTTGGCTGCCGGAGGGCTCTTCTTTTAAAGCGACGGAGACGCAAGCGAAGAAGTTCGAAGCATTTATTCGTCAACAAGAGGGAGTGGAATCCGTGACAAGTTACGTGGGCACAGGTAGTCCTCGTTTTTACCTGCCGCTTGAGCAGATTTTCCCTCAAACGAATGTTTCTCAAATCGTGGTCTTACCCAAGGACTTAAAAGCGCGAGAGGCGCTCAGATTGAAAATCGTACAAGTCTTTAAGACAGACTTTCCGGAAGTGCGCGGTCGGGTAAAACTCCTGCCAAATGGGCCGCCAGTTCCTTATCCAGTGCAATTCCGCGTCACTGGTTTGGAAGTGAGTAAGGTGCGAGAAATTGCAGATCGCGTCAAAGAAGTGATGCGTGCAAACAAGAATACCGTTGGTGTAAATGATAATTGGAACGAATCAGTAAAAGTCGTCCGTATCGACATGGATCAAGACAAGTTGCGCGCTCTAGGTATTACCTCGCAGACAGTGATGCGTGCGGCAAACACAATGCTAAGCGGCACGAATATTGGACAGTTTAGAGAAGGAAATAAGCTCATCGATATCGTAGTCCGTCAGCCGATCGAAGAGCGATCAACAATTGAGGCGCTAAGCGCAGCAAACGTGCCGACGGCAAGCGGAAAGCCTGTTCCGCTCGGGCAATTAGCAACTATTAGCCTTGCATGGGAGCCTGGTGTTGTGTGGCGAGAGGGCCGCGAGTGGGCTGTAACTGTGCAATCCGATGTCGCCGATGGTATTCAAGGACCAACCGTGTCGTCACAAGTATCGCCTAAGTTAGACGAAATTCGGAGAAGCTTGCTCCCCGGCTATAAGATTGAGCTTGCAGGTGCTGCTGCTGATAGCGGAAAAGCACAGGCATCGATTGCGGCAAATGTGCCATTGGTGATATTTATTATTTTCACGCTACTCATGCTTCAACTGCATAGCTTTTCCCGCGCGTTGTTGGTCTTCTTGACTGGTCCATTAGGCGTTGCGGGCGCTGCAATGGCGCTGTTGATTTTGCATCGTCCGTTCGGCTTCGTTGCTCAACTTGGTGTTATTGCTTTGTTCGGAATGATTATTCGGAATTCGGTGATTTTGATCGATCAGATTGAGCAAGACATTTTAGCCGGACATGCACCATGGGACGCAGTTGTCGAGTCGGCAGTGCGACGTTTCCGTCCGATCATTTTGACAGCGGCGGCAGCGGTCTTGGCGATGATCCCCTTGTCTAGATCAGTGTTTTGGGGGCCGATGGCTGTTGCAATTATGGGTGGCTTGATTATCGCTACGGGCCTAACATTGCTTTTTTTGCCAGCTCTATATGCGGCGTGGTTTCGGGTCAAAAAATCAACGACTTAGCAGATGATTTGTAAACTTTCTGCTTGAGTTTAACCATCGAGCAGCAACATAATTAATGCGACGCAAATGATATTGCGAAGACCGCGTAACAAAAAACGAGACATGGAGTAGCAAACCCGTTAGAATGTAGGGCTGGAGTTAAAATGCCACAAGAAAGAGTTCTGGGCGACACTTGAATTTCGGGTCGCCCTTTGCTTTTGTTTTCAACTCTTCTGGCTTATACATCTCATCCCGCGAGGATGGCGAAATTGGTAGACGCACCAGGTTTAGGTCCTGACGCCAGTAATGGTGTGGGGGTTCGAGTCCCCCTCCTCGCACCACAGATTTTTTTATTTGGACGATTTTCATGGCAATTGCAGTCGAAACTTTAGATAAATTAGAACGTCGCATCACAATCTCTTTCCCTGTCTCAGATATGCAAGCGGAAGTTGAGAAACGATTGAAAGTGCGAGCTCGCACTGCGAAAGCACCTGGATTTCGTCCCGGTAAAGTACCAATGAAGATGGTTGCGGCGCAGTATGGATATCAAGTAGAGAACGAAGTTCTAAATGACAAAGTGAGCCAAGCATTTGGCCGCGCGGCAGACGAGAATAGTTTGCGCGTTGCAGGTTATCCTAAAATTGTTCCGAAGGAGAGCGGCAATCTCGTCGACGGAAATTTGGTCTTTGACGCAACGTTTGAAGTTTTTCCTGAAATTTCAATTGGTGACCTCACGCAAGTTTCCGTGGATAAAGTGAAGACCGATGTATCTGAGGCGGAAATCGATAAAACCATTGAAATTTTGCGCAAACAACGCGTGCACTATCATGTTAAAGGTCAGCAAGGCGCCCATGGAAATGGCGGCGACGATTTGTCCGCGCAGGTAGGAGATCGTGCGACTCTTGATTTTGTAGGCACGAT
>CAYPNW010000034.1:0-1194 GCA_964411965.1 uncultured Burkholderiaceae bacterium | reverse complement strand
GAAGTACGTGGTCGCGTCAAGTCAAAGACCAAAGATAGCGTGATGGATGCCTTAGTGCAGTTTGTTTCCTTTGATGTGCCTAAGTCTTTGGTTGAGCAAGATGCGCAACGTCTGGCTGAGATGACACGTCAAGATATGGTACAGCGAGGCATGCAAGTAAATGACGCGCCATTCCCACTTGAATTGTTTTTTGCGCAGGCAGAAAAACGGGTGCGCCTCGGTTTGATTCTTTCAGAACTTGTAAAGGTCAATAAACTGCAGGCAACTACGGAGCAGGTTCGTTTGCAGGTTGAAGACTTTGCGCAGAGCTACGAAGATCCGAAGCAAGTAGTCAAGTATTACTTCAGCGATAGAAATCGTCTCGCAGAGGTTGAAGCTCTTGTATTAGAAGAAAATGTCGTTACATATGTTCTGGGTCAAGCAAAAGTAAATGAAATCTCGTTGCCATTTGATGAGTTAATGGGTGGTAAGGCGGCTTAGTAAATCAAGGGGGAAGTTAGATGGTGGGAATGAATCGTAATGTAATGAGCGAGCCGCAAATGTTGGGCATGGTTCCAATGGTTGTTGAGCAGAGCGGTCGCGGAGAACGTGCATACGATATTTACTCCCGCCTTCTCAAAGAGCGTGTGATTTTTTTAGTCGGCCCTGTTAATGATCAGGCGGCGAACTTAATTGTTGCCCAACTGCTATTTTTGGAAAGTGAAAATCCTGACAAAGATATTTCGCTCTACATTAACTCTCCTGGTGGATCTGTTTCGGCTGGGATGGCGATTTTTGATACGATGCGTTTTATTAAGCCTGAAGTGTCGACGTTATGCACGGGTCTTGCGGCATCAATGGGTGCGTTTTTGCTGGCTGCTGGCGCCAAAGGTAAGCGTTTTTCTTTGCCAAATTCAAGGATTATGATTCATCAACCCTTGGGAGGGGCTCAAGGGCAAGCCTCGGATATCGAAATTCAAGCTCGCGAAATACTTTATTTGCGCGAACGCTTAAATAGTATTTTGGCCGAAAATACAGGCCAAACAATCGAACAAATCGCAAAAGATACCGATCGTGATAATTTCATGTCGGCCGAATCAGCGGTTGAGTATGGTTTGATTGATAAAGTTTTAGCGCATCGAGCCTAAGATACAACAAAACCAAGTCAGAAAACTTCAGCTATTCAATATCGGATACGCAATTCTAGAAATTGCG
>CAYPNW010000033.1:11368-15990 GCA_964411965.1 uncultured Burkholderiaceae bacterium | reverse complement strand
TTGCTTCTTAAGCGTTCGCGCGCACAAGAAAATCCACGCCGACTTCGCGCCAAGTCTCGATTTCTTTTTGCAATCCAAAGGAAATTGTGGGATGGTGCGTGACCCATTCTTGTCGAATTTCCATTTCAATTTTACTTTTCATGCGTAGCGAAAAATCACCAAAATCGAACTCAGCACGGCTATGCATAAACATGATGGAGAGACGCAGGGCCAGAACCGCTTTGGCAAAATCTAAATCCACCAGGCTCTCGCTGACTTTCCGTAAATTCCCTTTTTGACTCAAAATCAATTTACTCATCACGCGCTGCTCGCGGGTGGTAAAGCCCGCCATATCCGCGTGTTCAATCATGTAAGCACCGTGCTTGTGATAATCAGTGTGAGAAACCACCATGCCGACTTCATGCATGAGGCTACTCCAGATTAACTGCCTAGCATGTACATCAGATGCAGGCTTTAATTGAACATAGATGGAGCGCGCCATATCGGCTACCTGCATTGCGCGTGAGCGATCAACGTGGAACATCGCCAACATCTTATCCACCGCTTGTTCCCTGCGGTCGCGCTTGGTTGAACGTAAATACAAATCCCACATCACGCCCATGCGCAAGCCAGCTTCGATTGGGAAGAGTTCGGTAATATTAAATTCTTCGAACAAGCCGATCAAGATCGCCAAGCCGCCGACAACCATCGCCACCCGCTCTGGCTTTATGCCCGCCAAATCCAATTGATTTACATGGCCAGTTTGAACAAAGTATTGCTTTAAGGTTGTCAGGTTTTTTAGCGTGACTTTTCCGTCACCAAAGTCATTTTTGTTCAGCGCATCGGCAATCGCCCGCATGGTTCCGGACGAGCCATAAGCGTTACGCCAAAACTCTGGCTGATAAGGCGGCGCGGCATCTTCAAACATGGATCTTGCAGAAAGGATTGCCGACTCAAATCCACTTTCTGTAATACGACCGTCAGGGAAGAAAAGTGCACTTTGACGCACGGTGCCAATACTAAAGGACTCCACTTTCACTATGTCGTGTCCACGCCCCAAGATCACTTCGGTTGAACCGCCGCCAATATCCATTACGAGGCGGCGTTCGCCCGGAATGGCGATGGAGTTCGACACGCCCATGTAAATTAAGCGCCCCTCCTCCTCGCCGGAAATTATTTCTATCGGGCAGCCAATTGCCGCTTCCGCAGCAGGCAAGAAATCTGCTGCATTTTTTGCGATCCTTATCGTATTGGTCGCAACGACACGCAATGCATAAATCGAATACCCGTCAAGAATTTCACGAAAACGCGCCAAGCTATCAATTGCGCTTTGCATCGCTGCCGCCGAGAGATAACCATTCTCATCCAAGCCAGCCGCCAATCGAATTGGATCGCGGGTTGTTTTTACGACGCGAATTACATCGCCTTCGTGTTTGCCGATGTGCATACGAAAGCTATTTGAACCAAGATCAACAGCAGCAAACATTCTTTAATTCCTACTAAGCAAAAAAAAACTAAGGTGGGAAAAATTGCGCGCACCAAAGTAGTTCAAGTCTGCGCTGATTGCTTTCTTAAAACTACGATGGCTACAGGAAACTCTAATAATAAATGATACTAATCATTATTTATGACTAGCGAGTGACGATACATCGTTTATTTTACGGGGTCGTGAAACGATCTTGCAGCGCTTCTAGACCTGTTGTCTTTAATATTTCCTCTAACCTTTTCGCAGCACGAAGCACAGGCTTGCCTTTGTATTCGGCAATAATCAATTCGTTTTTCATCGAATGCTCCCAACCTACCAATTCCGTCACGCGTACTTGGTACCCATGGGCTTCTAACTGCAAACAGCGCAGAACATTCGTGATTTGGCTACCAAATTCGCGCGTGTGTATCGGATGCCGCCAAAGCTCAGACAGTGGATTACTCTTTACCAACTCCGATTTTGTCGCACGCAGAGTTGCCGCCACTTCTGCTTGGCAACACGGCACCAAGACCATGAATTTGGCATGCTTTTGTAGTGCAAACTGTATCGCGTCATCTGTGGCAGTATCGCAGGCATGCAATGCAGTCACAATGTCCACTTGCGCTGGCAAACGGTTTGATTGACCGGCATCTGCCACGGATAAGTTGAGAAACGACATGCCGGTAAAGCCCAAGCGTGCAGCAAGCTCCTGAGACTTTTGCACCAGCTCATCGCGCGTTTCCACGCCAAAAATATGCGCTTCCCGTGTTGCATCGATTTGCTTAAAGAACAGATCGTAGAGGATAAAGCCTAAATATGACTTGCCCGCACCGTGGTCAACCAAGCTGATTGCTTGCTGGCTTTGATAGAGTTGTGCAAGCAGGGGTTCGATAAATTGGTAAAGATGATAAACCTGCTTGAGCTTGCGTCGGCTGTCTTGGTTCAATTTGCCGTCACGCGTCAGAATGTGAAGTTCTTTGAGTAATTCTTCCGATTGCCCAGGGCGAATTTCGTGCTTCTCATTTTTCTCACGTGGCACTGCCTGCTCGGGCTTGGCTTTCATTGTATTTTTCCTTTTTTGAGGCATTTTTATGTTCGTACCTGCATTATCGCAGGAGCCTGAACATTATTTCTTCGGCAGTGCTTATAGACCGCAGTAATCTCAAGCATAGGTAGATCCAGCAAGAAAAATGCTACTCATAATACGTACTTGCGTTGCGCAACGGGCTGCATATTGTTCGCAAAAAACAAAAGGACACAGGCTTTCACCTGTGTCCTTCGAATTTGGTAGGCCGTGCGGGATTCGAACCTGCGACCAACGGATTAAAAGTCCGCTGCTCTACCAGCTGAGCTAACGACCCAAAAAATGACATTGCTAATTTGCTTTCCTGCACCAATCTGCGGAAAACATGTCGACACGCAAAATGACTTGCGAGGATTAAAATTGATTAGCAGTAAAACAAAAAAGACTTAGGTTCACACCTAAGTCTTTTCTAATTCGTGGTAGGCCGTGCGGGATTCGAACCTGCGACCAACGGATTAAAAGTCCGCTGCTCTACCAGCTGAGCTAACGACCCGAAAGAACGAGATTATAGGGGGTTGTGCTGTTTCTGTCAACCGCACCCAGCCGATTATTTTACTGAGGGCAACCTATTCTTCGCAGCTTGTGCTGCTTCCGATTCGGGGAATTGGCTAATCAGCGCTTCCAAGGTTTTTTTGCTGCCGTTCTTATCCTTTAAATCTAACTGGCAACCGGCGATGTTTAGCATCGCATCCGGCGTTTTTGGATTGTCGGGGAAATTCTTCACCATTGCTTGCAAAGTGCTAATCGTGTTCTTGCAATCGCGTTGCGCGTAGTACGAATTACCTAACCAATACTGCGCAGCGCCTGCGAAAATCGATTGTGGATAGTTCACATTAAACGCGCCAAATGCTGCGGTCGCATTTTTGTAATCTGCATTTTTGAACAGCGCGATCGCCGCATCGTAAGCGCGTTGCTCACCAATTTCAACGGTCGCTTCTTTACCATCAATATTGACGCGCTTGGGCTCTAATTTCCGTATGCGATTGTCGAGATCCACATAGAAATCTTGTTGGCGTCTTTGCGCATTCGACAAGTCGTTTGTAAGAACCTCGATTTGCCCCCTTAACTTGGCGATTTCCGCACGCAGTTGCTCATTTTGATTGGACAAATCTAAGACGCTGGTTTTATCCGCTTTGGTGTCCAATTTGCCATCCACACGCGTGCTCAGTGCTTCGATTCTCGTACGCAAGTCAAGAATGGCTTTGCGCGCTTCATCATCGTCGAATAGACCTGCAAACGCGGCAGACGGCGCCAAGATCAACGCGAAACTCGTCGCCAAAATAAAACGTGAAGGAGAAAAAAATTTCATCATGATTCCATCAATAAAAATGAGACAACGAAACAGCCTTCGTTTGCCTAGTTTAGAAAACGAAACGGGCTTTGCCCAACAGCAAAGCCCGCTCTGTGTTTTTTCCCAATGCGCTCAGCGCACTAGCTAAACACTGACGATTTTACCGATCAAATTACTGATAAACGATGTCAGAACGGCGGTTTTCTGCCCATGATGCTTCATCGCTACCTGTTGCCTTTGGCTTCTCTTTGCCCAAAGACACGGCTTCCATTTGTGCTTCAGGAACGCCCAACAATGACAAGGCTTTACGTACCGCTTCTGCGCGCTTTTGACCCAAGGCCAAGTTGTACTCGCGGCCACCGCGCTCGTCCGTGTTGCCTTGGATCAAGATTTTGCGGTCTTTCTTGCCAACCAAATACTTCGCATGCGCTTCGATGAGTGATTTGAACTCGTCTTTAACAACGTAACTGTCGTAGTCAAAATACACGCTGCGCTTAGCTAAAACGCCTTGCGGGTCGTTCAATGGATCGATAGGGGTGGGTTTAACTTCATTTACAATCCGCGTATCGGCGGGCTTAGTCACTTGTGTCGTGTCAGACTTATCCTGAACAGGCGTTTGTTCTAACTTCACGGGCGTACTGCAAGCGCTGATTAACGCAACGCTGGCAACCAGCAAGGCGATGATTTTTGATGTTGATTTTATAGACATGTGATTCTCCTAAAAATGATAAAAAAGCAAATAAATTCCAAAAAATAAGCTAGACGCGCATTATTTCATAAAAGGCCCCCACGTGGGTTCCCGA
>CAYPNW010000033.1:5241-11268 GCA_964411965.1 uncultured Burkholderiaceae bacterium | reverse complement strand
AAAAAATAAGCTAGACGCGCATTATTTCATAAAAGGCCCCCACGTGGGTTCCCGAATATCGCCCGCTTGAACCGTGAGTTTTTGTTTCACTTTGCCGTCCACTGAGACCACTGCCAATGATCCGCGGCGACCTGACTCGGTGGCGTACATGATGTATTTGCCGTTTGGTGCAAAACTCGGTGACTCATCCTTAACCGTATCGGAGAGACGTTGTTCTTGATTATTTTCTAAGTCCAGCGCGTACAGTTGAAACTTGCCATCGCGGCGCGAGATATAGGCCAGCGTTTTGCCATCGGGCGAAATTCTTGGTGTGATGTTGTAACTGCCGCCAAACGTAATGCGTTTGGCATCACCCCCATTCACACCCATACGATAAATTTGCGGGCCACCACTACGATCACTCAAAAAATAAATAAACTGCCCATCGGCTGAGAACTGCGGTTCGGTATCAATACCGCTGGTGTTGGTGATTCTTTGCAAATTAGAACCGTCGGCATTGACGGTATAAATTTGCGTCAGGCCTTGGCGCGACAAGGATAGTGCCAACTTGCTGCCATCCGGCGACCATGCAGGCGCAGAATTACTGCCCTTATAGTTTGCAATAACTGTGCGCTCACGGGTAATCAAATTTTGTACGAAGACAATCGGTTTTTTCGATTCGAAGGAAACATACGCGACCTTGGTGCCATCGGGCGACCATGCAGGCGAGATGATGGGTTCTTGCGAACGCAGCGCCACTTGTGTGCCTTCACCATCGGCGTCAGCAATTTCAAGGCGATATTCATTGCCGGCTTTGGTGACATACGCAATGCGAGTGGAAAACACGCCACGAATGCCTAATAGCTTTTCATATATATCATCCGCAATACGATGCGCCGTTAAACGTGTTTGACTCTGCGGTGCGGCGGCAGAAAAACCAGAAACGGACGCCGCTTTTAAAGTATCAAAAAGGCGATAACGCACATCTAAACGGCCGTCGCTTAATTTCTGCACGCTGCCAACCACGATATTTTGTGCGCCTTTCGACTTCCAGTCGTCAAAATTAATCGCGGTGGTTTCACCAATAATCGCGCTGGTATCGATCAATCTGAAATAACCACTGCGGTTCAGATCATCACGAATGATCGCGCTGACTTGTTGCGGCAACACGCCTTCGTCAACGAACATGGCAACCGCAATCGGAATTTGATTTGAACCAACGCCTGATACTTCAACCCGCAACTGCGCCTGTGCTGATGCTCCAAGAAAAAGCACAGTCATAGCGATACCACGCAATAGAAAACCTAGCTTCATAGCGACTCTTTCATCTTATAAATCAAATCTAAACTTTGGGGTACGAACCCCGTTTTATCCTTAGGAAACGGCGCGGCGTTCCGAATGCCATTTTCCACTTCCTCATCAAAGCGCACATTACCGGAGGACTTTAATTTCTTGGGCGCACCACGCAAAGACCCATCAGGCAAAAGCTCAATTCGGTACTCCACGGTGGGGTTATTAGAAGAATTATCGGTCACGGTGGAGACCGTATTTGCCCGCACCTTGGCTGCAATTCGTGCGGCGTAGCTTGGGTCACCGCGGTTGTTACCCGTAGATTTCGCCGCATCACCCGTACCGCCGCTGCCTACCGCGCCAACCGTACTCGCCTGCGCATTGAGTCGCTTTAAATTATCTTCAAAGAGCTTGTCGCGCGCCAATTGTTCTTTGTTCGTGAGCTTCTTGGCGTCCGCTAATTTTTTCTTTTCTAATTCTTCCGCCGCCTGCTTCTTGGCGAGGAGTTCGGCTTTTTTATCGGCCAATTTCTTTTCCGCGAGCTTCTTTTCTTTCAATAATTCTTTTTTCTCCGCTTCTGCCTGTTCTGCTTTACGTTTTTCTTCTAGCTTTTGCTTCGCCAAAATTTTGCGCTTCTTTTCTTGCGCCAAAATAATTTCGGCTTCTTCATCAACTTCTTCTTTAACTGCCACAGGCGGTGGGCTTAGCTTTTCAATTGCTTCGATTATTGGTGGTGGCGTTGGGGTTGGTAAAGGCGCGGCTTCACGTGTGTTTAAGTCCCAAATTTCCGCTTCGACCGAGGGCGACTCCTTGCTTTGCCACTGCACGCCTATCCATAAAAACGCCAACAAAGCGACATGCACCACCGCGGCTAACGCGATAGAACGCCAATCGGTTGGGCGCGATTCGAAGCTGAGGCTAGGACTATTCAAAAAATGTCTTTCAATAAACTGTGCTAAGCGAACGTCTAGGTCTAAGTTGGAGTCTGCTCGTGTCAAGAAGTTCGCCCAAAATCACACCCCAGGTACCTTGTATTTGTGTCTTCTTGACGCAAAAGCAGCCGTGCAGAACCCGCACTTTACCAGATTCGGCTAATTTATTATACATAGGTTGGTATATCTCATAGACGCTTATAAACAATGCGGAAAACATAGCATTTTTTGCCATACTCCCTAATCAAACGAAAATACGTAATTAACATCTAGGGAAGAATCGGTGCCCGATCGGCCAATAATGCTAATCCTTCGGGTGATTTGCCAACTTAAGCGCACGGCGGCGCTGGCGTCCGTTAAGCCGCGTTCGACCGACAGCACGATGCCGGGGGCAATCCGCTTACCGACACTCGCCACTTGGTCGCCAGTGCTGTTGTTCAATGCAGTGGAGCCTGCAACCGTTTGTGCGGGTAGCTTACTTGCACCGACGTTCTCTGCGGCAGCGATAGAGAACTCGTCAAATCCAAATCGTTGCACGATGTCACGCGGAACGTTTCGGCTTCCATCACCACCAAAAATGGCGCCCGCCGCCGTAAATAAAAGTGAAGTGTCGTTGCCTGCCAGCTGATCAGGTGCGCGACCTAGCACCAACCAAGAAATTTTTTCCGCGTCAGAAACGTTGGGTTCCGATACCAAGCGCACTTCCGGCGCGGCAACGGTGCCGCCCACATCCACACCTGCTTCAACGGCTAGGCCCTTGCGTAAGGCGCGTATGTTAAGGCCGGGGTTCGTAGGTGGGCCTTGGAAATTTAGAATGCCTCGTTCGATTTCTAAAGTTTGGCCATAACCTTCGTACGTGCCGCCATCTGTGCGTATCGACCCGCTTGCTTGCAACGGGGCGCCGTCAACAGAACGCAGGCGCACCGCGCCTTGCAAGGCCGTATCTAAACCGCGTCCAACGAAAACAAATTTCGAGCCCATGTCAAAACTCATATCCAACTTTGATCGAATGATCTTTCTTGCAGGCGAGGCACCTTGCAAACTGGCGTCCTTGGCTGCGCCCGCGCTATTCGCTGGCTTTCCTGTTTTTGCCAAACCTCGCTTCACCGTGATATCGCTTGATAAGCTGGGTGGTGGAAATTTAGGCACTTTGAAATAGCCCCCATCGGCGTTCATTTTTCCTGTCACCGACCAGATATCATCGCCGCGTTCGAGATGCATTTCGCCGCTTAACACTAACCAACGATCAGCACGTTGCAGGAGCGGAAAAGCCTGCATGTTTGCCTGTATTGTGCCAGTCTGCGTGCGCCAATTTATGTCTCCTAACGCACTGAACTCACCTTGTTGCCCCACCCAGTTGAGGTCACGAAATGCGGGATGCTTGGGCATTGAGGCGATCTTGTTGGAAAAAACTAAGCGTTTTAAATGGATCGTGTCATTCTTGACTTCTGCACTGAGACTGCCATTGGGCAACAGCAAACCCTCTGCCGCAAACGCCAGCCCCAGATTGCTCCCTTCGATTTGTGCGACCACGTCAGGCTTTTCTAAGCTGCCACTCACGGTTCCATTCATCTTCAAATTACCGTTCAAGGCAATGCCCGCATCGATTAAGGGGCCGACCCAAGTCAGATCGGGAATCGACGCCGACAAAGTGCCAGAAACAGCCGAATTGCCCGGCATACGCCACTGCCCTTGCTGAAACTGCAGACCCGATTGAACACTCGCCTGCCACTGGCCTAAACGCGCGCCATTCGCGTTGAATTGCAGGCTGGCGCGCTCTGTATTTGTGCCGGGAATTAAACCGCCCGCTTGGGCTTGTACTTGGAAGCTACTAAGACCAAGCGGAATCATTTTGTCGCCCTCTTCCACTTGCCCAATCGAAACATCACCGCTGGCACGTTGCAGATTCACGAGCGCGCGAATACTGTCGCTAAGCTTCACGTTCCAATCGCCATTCACTCGCAGATCGCCTTGAACAGGATTGCCTGGAATGATGAGTTGACCCAACTTTGCCAACGCAAGGTCAAGCATGTGTCCACTTGACTGTATGGAGGTCGGTGTCCACTCAAATTGCTCGATCTGCAGCTTACCTAAGCTGCCTATGAGTTGGGCGGTTGCCATTTGCAAGCGATTCGGCTCTAGGCGAACCGAGGTAGGTGCTTCTAGCCGCAAGCTGTTATCCCCTTGCAAGTCGAATTGCTTAAACTCACCCGACCAAAGCCAATCGCCAGACGCTTGTTTGTTTGCTGACTGCCATGCGCCTTGAAGGCTGGCTTGCAAACGTGCCGTCGTCTCTGTGCGCAAAACTTGCTGCAATTGCATATCGAGCGCTAACTGATGGCTGTCTGGGCGACCACGCAGACTAAGCTTCACGCTGTCTGACACTTTCTTAAACGCGCCCGGCTGTAGTGGTTTTCCGTTTGTTTGCTTGGCTTGATTTGTTTGGTTTGTATTGGCAAGCTCGCCAGGCTTTACCGCGCTACTTTCAAATATGCTCACGTTGCGCAGTGTTAGGTCGCCAGTCAATTCATCATTGACATTGCCGTCCAGATTCGTTTGCTGCGCGACCTTTGTACTTTTATCGACTAAGCGGCTTTCGATCAGTGCGAAATCCGCTTGCAAGCTGCCAATTTTTAAGGTGTTTTGTAGGCCAAGATTTTGCGCATCGACATGCACCTTGCCGAATAAGGCGTCTAATTTTCCGTGCAGTTGCGCCTGCATTTGTAGTTGGCCAAATGCCGCTTCGCCTATTAACGACGCTAGCTCAGCCAACTCAGGAGCCGCTATGTTTAGGTTCAAGGTATCGGCGGTGGCCCCCAATCGGCCTGTGCCGTCCAAGGTGTTCTTACCCCATTGCAGATGCATTTGATCAAACGTCAAACTCTTATTTTCAAGCCACTCCGCATCCACTTGCCCAGCAAGGTTGAGGCCACCCCAATTACCCTGCAACTGCGGTATTTTTATACGCAAACTGCGCTGGCCTGCGAGCTGCCCGGCCGCATCCCAATCCGCATCGATGTGGCCGGGTTTGGTGTTGACCCAACGCGCCGGATTCAATCCCACTAGTTTTCCAACAAAGTGAAAATCCCGCGTTGGAAATAGCCCAATCTGCCCCTTGGCATCGATGCTCGCTGCGCAAGCTGTATTGGGCTTGTTTGATTGTGCATTCGTTTTCGCACTGATTTGCTTTTCCGAAGCATCCCATAGCTGCAACTTCTCTAGCGTTAGTAAGCCATATTGCGCGCGATTTTTATTCAGTTGAAGTTGCGCCTCGGCAGTCAAACGCGCATGTGGGTCGCTAACTTGCAGTTGAAAAAAAAGTGGCGCGTCTTCTTTGTTCTGAATTTGCGCCGTGCCACTGATTTTTGTTGGGCGAACTCGACTATCAATCAACGCTAAATTCACATCTTTTAACTGTAATTGCGCTGCAAGTTGCACACCCGTTTGTTCCGCAAAACCGATCGTCAAGTCACCATCGATTTTGCCCGTAGCCCCTAAATTTAAATCCAGACCCTTGAGATCAATTTGTCCTTGTGACCAGCGTAACTCGGTCTGCGCGGCATGGACTGGAAGCCCGCCGCGATCTAGCGTCGTTGGACTGGCATTTTTTATTTTGACCAGACCAAGCAACTGCGTGGCTGGCGCTGAATGCGCCTTCTGTGTGGCGACAGCTTGTGGCGCGCGCAAATCGGCCAATAATTGCAAATTAGTCGCTGGTGCGTTGGCAATAAATTCGGCAAGATTAAGTTGCTTCAAATCGACTACTAAATTTTGTAAAACAAGGGGTGCGAAAGGAGCAAGCTGCGCGCTCGCACTGCCTTGCAAG
>CAYPNW010000033.1:3262-5141 GCA_964411965.1 uncultured Burkholderiaceae bacterium | reverse complement strand
GTTGTCGGGAGTGCTGAGAGTGCTTGTCCGGCGTAACGAAAGTCGGCCTGCATCGCATACGGTCTTTGGCTTTGCATACTGCCTTTGACGGCGATATGTCCCCAATCAGTTTGCATTGCGGCGTCGATCACATACTGCTCTGCACCGATATTGATTGCACCAACTAAGGCCGTGAAATTTGCGTCGATTTGCTCCGCTTGGCTATTTTTTTTATCCGCGCCAGTTGCAGACACTGTGCCAAAGTTACTCACTGTGCCAAGGGTACTAAAAATCAATCGCCCAATGGCAAGCTGCTTAATTTTTATCGCAAGGGGAATTTGCAAGCTTTGCGGCAAACTGCTGGGCGTGGTGCTAACTGGGCTGATGATTTTGACTTGGGTGGCGCTAAGTTTTTCAATTTCCAAGGGGGCGTTTAAAAAACTTTGCCAACGCCACTTCATGGACAAAGCACTCACCACCACCCTTGTGGTCGCATCTTGATAGATAAGCTCATCGGCTTGCAATTCGTCCGCCAAACGCCCTGAAACGCCACGCAGTTGTATGCTGCCGCCTGCCACTTTTTCGACTAAGGACAAGAGCCCTTGGCTACCGCGCGTGCTGTGCATGGCGCCATAAAAAAGCATGATCAGCACAACAAGCAAAACCAACAACGCCAATGACATTTGCCAGAAACGCCTGATTAACTTGGATTTAATCGGCGAGGTTGCCAAGCTTAAGCTTGCTTCAGACGATTGCGCTGGTGCCGCATCATTTTTTTTAGGTGAGTTTGATTGAGTTGCCATTTAAAATGCCACCGCAATGGAAAAATCAATCCGAAATTTTTTGATCTGTCGGCCATAGGCCAAATCAAGCGCAATTGGGCCCGCTGGAGTTTGATAACGGGCACCCACACCAAGCCCTTGCTTGCTGGCAAACTCACGCCAGGTTTTGGCGGCATCACCTATATCGACAAAACTCGCCGCGCCCCAGGTCTCGTTAATTTGATGCACGTATTCAGCACTAGCAACACCTAGAACGCGGCCACCTGTCACGCTCTGGCCTTGGCGCACGCCCAAACTCTGAAAAGCATAGCCGCGCACCGACGTGCTGCCACCGGTGCGGAACAAATAATCTTCTGGAATACCTTCGGCACCCACTTGGGCTGGGCTGAGCACCTGCCCCACTTCCGCCCGCAGCAAAATATGGTCACTCAGACCAATTGGTAACCAGCGTTGGTATTTCAAATCGAGCCGCAAAAAACTACGATCCGATATCAGCGCTTTCTCTGAGGCTGCCACATCGAGCTGCGCTATTTGCCCGTCACGCGGGGCGAAATTGTTATCCACCTGACGCCAAGTCGCACCGAAACTGCCCACCAAAGCGCGGTTGCGCGATTGCGCCAACGCGCCGACCACACCATCCAAGGCCAATTTTTCTTGCGACAGATTCAGGCCGTAGCGGCGCTCCCATTTTCCATCTGTGATCGTGCGTTTTGCACCGAGTGCGACGCGCGTTTGCAAGAGACCTTCCACATCCAAACGATCAAATAGCACACCGAAGGAATCGACTTGGTCGCGGTTGCGCGGTGGTAGATAAATGTCGGTGTAGGCCAGTTGGCGTTTTTGTTCTATGCGCACCGCACTGCGTTGCTCCCATGCCTGACCAAAAAGATTTCGATCTTTATACGTAACTTCGGCGCGATAGCCCGTGTTCGTGCTATAACCCACGCCAAAGCCGATATCACGTGCCTGTCGCTCGCGCACGGTCACCTCCACCGGCACGGCTGCAGCTAGCTCAGGGTCAGGTTCGACATTCACACCGACGCTGGCGAAATAAGGGGAATTCTGCAAGGCGCGCTGGTACTCAAACAGCCGTTTGCGCGAGAAGACTTCACCTTTTT
>CAYPNW010000033.1:0-3162 GCA_964411965.1 uncultured Burkholderiaceae bacterium | reverse complement strand
GCAAACCAAAAGCGCGAGTTGGATAAGAAAAATCAGCGTAAATTTGTCGCTACGCCCCACTCCGTAGCGCAAGGATGTCACTTGGTCGCCAGCCCGACACGATTGATGCCGAGTTTTTTTGCTTCCGAAATGATTTGTATCACTTCGTCGTATTTCATTTCTTTGTCGGCCGATATCAGTACAGAAAGTTCGGGCTTCGCATCGTGGTATTCGCGCAGTTTTTGCAATAGCTGTTGGCGATTGGCGGCGGTTTCTTTTGCCTCGGTTTGGCTATTACCATTGCTAGGGCCGCGATTCATCAAGCTAATCGTGGCTGGCTTATCAGGGCTCAAGGCAATTTCAATATAGTCCGACGGGGGTTTATTACTTTGACCCGCCGTCGGCAAGTTAATCACACTGGGGTTGGTCAGCGGTGCCGCAACCATGAAAATGACCAGTAACACCAGCATCACGTCGATGTAGGGCACGACGTTGATTTCAGCTTTGAGTTTGCGTTTTCGTTCGCCACGGAGACTATTCATCGTATTCGATCCTCCGCCCACGCTTAGCGCGATTGCCTTTGCAAGATATTCGAAAACTCTTCGATAAAGGTTTCAAAATGAATCGCCAAGCGATCAATATCATGCGTGTAACGGTTGTACGCCAGTACAGCAGGTATAGCTGCAAACAATCCAATCGCGGTAGCAATTAGGGCCTCTGCAATGCCAGGGGCAACGGCGGCTAAAGTCGCTTGCTGCACATTGGCTAAACCACGAAACGCATTCATGATGCCCCATACGGTGCCAAACAAGCCCACATAAGGTGAGACTGAACCGACTGAGGCTAAAAACGATAAATGCGCTTCTAGATGATCCATTTCGCGCTGATACGCCGCGCGCATGGCGCGTCTTGCGCCGTCCAGCATGGCGCCAGCATCTAAGGAGGCTTTATTGGCGGCTTTGACTTTGTGGTATTCGCTCATGCCGGCTTCAAAGATTTTTTCCAAGGCGCCAGTTTTACTTTCACCCGAACGGCGGTTATCTGCCGCGATTTGATACAACTCGCCTAAGTTACCGCCAGACCAAAAATTGCGCTCAAACTCTGCCGTTTGAGCACGCGCCTTCTTAATCGCAAACATTTTGCTAAAAATGTAGCTCCAACTTGTCAGCGATACGCCCAACAACAACAGCATAACTAATTGCACCAATACCGAGGCGTTGGAGATGAGAGATAAAAACGAAAGATCTTGAGTGACTGTCATAGCAATAAAACGGTAAGTTATAAAAATAAATGAGAAAACATCAGAGGCATCACGAGTAAGACGCCTACTGCGCTTGGATGCGTAGTAAGACTTCGTCAGGAATAGCACTGGGGCGCAACGTTTGCGTGTCCACGCAGCCCACTTTAATCGTTCCGCTGGCCAGTAACTGTGCGCCACGCCACGCTTCTTGGGCAAAAAGTACTGATGCACGCCCGAGTTTTTCGACCACCACCGTCAAACGAAGTTCATCGTCTAAGCGTGCGGGGTTGTGGTACTCAACGGCGGTGCCTTTGACGACAAACATGCGAGCATGCGTTGCCACCATGACTTGCTGCGAAATGCCTGCGGCGCGTAACCATTCAGTACGGGCGCGCTCAAAAAATTTCAGGTAATTCGCGTAATAAACGATACCGCCCGTGTCGGTATCTTCGTAATAGACGCGAATTTTCCAATCAAATTGGTTCAACATAGGCTTCAGACAATAAAAGTTCTTCTTATTTGTAATTTTTTAGGAGTATGCCGTATTTTATGGCATTTTACGCATTATCTATAAGCGCAATCAATATTTACTTCCTACCAGTATCTCAATATTTCGGTTACCTTCAGTTTGGGTGTTGGTAAAGATAACATCAGGTTGCGACCAACTTGCTAGGTAAGCCGGTTTCACACTTTTTGAGATACAACGAAAACCAAAAGCCTTACCGCAGTCACAGAGGGCGCAAAGAATGAAAGTTTTTCTCTGCGCCCTCTGCGCCTCTGCGGCGAGATTTTTTGGTCATCAACAACGCACACCGACGCGTTTAAGTCGCTTGGCGTTTGATAATAAACGGTCCAAATCCTTGGCAAGTCGGCATCATTTCTATCATATTGATGTTGACGTGCGGTGGCAGCGTGGCGATCCAATAGGCCGTTTCTGCAATGTCCACCGCAGTTAAAGGCACGGTGCCTTCGTAGACTTTTGCGGCTGCGGCATCGTCCCCTCTAAAACGCACGTTGGAAAACTCAGTACCTCCACACAAACCTGGCGCGAGATTGGTCGCGCGCACGCCCGTGCCTGCCAAATCTGAACGTAAATTGCGTGTGAATTGCTCGACAAATGCCTTGGTCGCGCCATAGACGTTACCACCGGGGTAGGCGTTAGAGCCGGCAACCGAGCCGATGTTGATGACCAGACCGCGCCCGCGCGCCACCATTTCCGGCAAAATAGCCCGCGTTATCGTGACTAAGCCCTTGGTGTTGGTGGCGATCATGGTTTCCCACTCATCCAACGAGGCTTGATAGGCGGGCTCTATGCCTAAAGCGAGGCCGGCATTATTGATCAAGACATCGATTTCTTTCCAAGCGGCAGGTAAGCCAGCGAGCGCATCGTTGATCGATTGTTTTTCTGTCACGTCCATAGAAATGGGCAAAAGGTTTGCGCCTAATTCCTGCTGCAAAGCGGCCAAGCGTTCTGTACGACGCGCTGCTGCAATCACACGATGCCCTTCACGCACAAAGCGCCGCGCCATTTCTTCACCAAACCCTGAACTTGCTCCCGTGATTAAAACGATCATGATGGTTCCTTTTTTGATATTGAGACTGCAATTCTAGGATTTTACGGGGATTTCTCGACTCTCACGCAGTTTGCCAAGTATTCGCCGCTGCCGGAGAACGACAAGATTCAATAAAGCGCCAGAAGAGCCAAGCAACTTGCCCAAAAGTTGGGCATGCCGTAGAATTTGCCCACCATTTTTTCTCACGCAACTGGCGAAAATGCGCAACAACCAAGAAGTGTTGGAGTGCAGAAGATGGGGTCCCATCGGGAAGCGTGAGATGTCGAAATATTGGGTCGCGAGACTCACCATTTCAGCCGTGCGCCTGGGTAAGCCTGATGGTAAGCGAGAGCGGCTGCCCACGACCCTGTTTTGGCGTCACTTTCATCT
>CAYPNW010000032.1:11126-16375 GCA_964411965.1 uncultured Burkholderiaceae bacterium | reverse complement strand
CTTGCCAGAAAGCCAGAAAAACGTACACTCGAACCTGTCCAACTGCCGTTTCTAGATTCAAAACGAAAACTGATTTTACTCTTAAGTTCCTATATTTCTTCGCCGTACAAAACTTTAAAATACGCAATCTACTTTCTCTATCAGGAGCCCCAACATGGACTATCAGAATATTCTTGTTGATGTAAAAGAAAAGGTGGGCGTCATCACGCTCAACCGCCCTAAAGCCTTAAACGCGCTGAATGATCAACTAATGGACGAACTGGGGCATGCCCTCAAAAGCTTTGAGCAAAATGAGCACATCGGCTGCATCGTCATTACGGGTAGCGAAAAAGCGTTTGCTGCGGGCGCCGATATTGCCGCGATGGTGAATTACAGTTACATGGATGCCTACAAAGGCGATTACATCACGCGTAATTGGGAACAGTTGCGGCAAATTAGAAAGCCTGTCATCGCAGCCGTGGCGGGTTTTGCTTTGGGCGGCGGATGTGAGCTGGCCATGATGTGTGATTTTATTATTGCTGCCGAAAATGCAAAATTTGGTCAACCAGAAATCAAATTAGGCACTTTGCCAGGCGCAGGGGGCACGCAACGTTTGCCACGTGCAATTTCAAAGTCGAAAGCCATGGACATGTGTTTAACGGCGCGCATGATGGATGCCATTGAGGCAGAGCGCGCAGGTTTGGTGTCGCGTATCGTACCGCTCGACAAATTGATGGAAGAGACGCTCGCCGCTGCGAACACCATCGCGTCTATGTCGCAACCCATGGTGATGATGATTAAAGATGCTGTGAATCGGGCGTTTGAGAGCGGTCTCACCGAGGGCATGCACTACGAACGCCGATTGTTTCACAGCAGCTTTGCGACTGAGGACCAAAAAGAGGGCATGCGCGCATTTCTTGAAAAACGTCCCGCGAATTTTGTGAATAAATAAGAGCGTAAAGGTAAAGGCGAAAAATTTTGGTGCTGCTTGGTCGATGTGCTTGATGGTGTGAAAATGGCAGCATGTCGGTCATGTAAGTTGGCGCAAGCAGTTACGAATAATCGTCAATACATCGATTTTTCCCACATAACGCATCGTTATTCATGACTTATCGCCGATGAATCAACGTCTATAATCCTGTCATTCCATAAGGAAAAAAGTATGAGCAAGACTACCCACTTTGGCTATGCCACAGTCGAGGAAGAGCAAAAAGTACACAAAGTCGCCGAAGTATTCCATTCGGTTGCCGCGAAGTATGACGTCATGAATGATCTGATGTCGGTTGGCCTTCATCGTGTATGGAAGCTCTTTACCATTGCACAAGCGGGCGTGCGCCCTGGCTTTAAAGTGTTGGACATTGCAGGTGGTACAGGGGATTTAGCAAAAGAATTTGTGAAGCAAGCAGGCAGCACAGGTGAGGTGTGGCACACCGATATCAATGAATCGATGTTGCGAGTAGGGCGCGACCGGCTATTGAATAAAGGGCTGCTTACCCCAACATTACTTTGTGATGCAGAGAATTTGCCGTTTGATGACAACTATTTTGACCGCGTTAGCGTGGCGTTTGGTTTGCGCAATATGACGCATAAAGATCAAGCACTGGCGGAGATGCGCCGTGTTTTGAAACCGGGTGGGAAATTGTTGGTGTTGGAATTCTCTAAGGTGCCGGATGCGTTGAAGAAGCCCTACGATTTGTACAGTTTTAAAGTCTTGCCATGGTTGGGAAAAAAAATCGCCAACGATGCAGATAGTTATCGGTATTTAGCAGAGTCGATACGCATGCATCCCGATCAAGAAAGTCTTAAGACGATGATGCAAGATGCGGGTTTCGATAAGGTTGACTACTTCAATTTAACGGCAGGCGTCGCCGCCCTGCATGTGGGCACAAAGTTGTAGAGTGCGTCATCGTTGTGCGTCATTGTTTGGTATTGCTCAAGCGCTGCTTGATTTTTGTTTGAAGGCTGTTTTTGCTGCATTGGTATTTTTGTAGGTTGAACTCGGAGAGAATAAATGAAGAAAAGTGTGATTGCGTTAATGCTTATTGCGGGCGCGTTTGCTTTGAATGTGTCTGATGTGCAAGCCAAACGATTCGGTGGTGGCGGCTCAACTGGAAAACAGTCGTCTAATGTGTCGCGCCAAGCGGCTCCGCCAACGGCTGCACCAGCCGCAAGCCAAGCGAAGGCCGCAACGCCCGCAGCTGCGCCAGCTGCAGCCACGCCTAAGCCAGCAACCCCGTGGAAAGGCATCGTTGGAGGCTTGATCGGTGGCGCTTTGCTGGGAGCGATGTTTTCCTCCTTAGGTTTAGGCGCAGGCTTGGCTAACGCACTTGGCTCGATCATTCCTTTATTGCTTTTAGGTGGAGTCGCATTTTTCTTGTACAGAATGTACCAAAGTCGTAAGGCTGGTTCAAATGCTGGGGCTGCGAGTTTTTCACAACCAGCGTTTGCTGGCATGCCATCAAACGCCATGCCAGAAATTGGCTCGCGGATCGAGCCAGCGGTTGCCAAGACGGGCTCATCTATGGGCTTTCAGTCTGCCTTGGAAAGCACTTCAGGAGGGACATCCTTAGGCGCGAACGCAGTCAATGATGCCGGTACGTGGACTATTCCCGCCGACTTTGATGTGCCCGCTTTCTTGCGCCACTCAAAAACCTACTTTATTCGGCTGCAAGCCGCGTGGGACAAGGCAGACATTAGCGATATTCGTGAATTTACAACGGGTGAAATGTACGCCGAGATTAAGTTGCAAATTCAAGAACGTGGCGCAACGGCTAACGTGACGGACGTGGTGTCTCTTGATGCGGAAATGTTGGGCGTAGAGACTGTCGGCAATGAGTATTTAGCTAGCGTGAAGTTTAGCGGCATGATCAAAGAAGCCGCCGATGCGCCAGCCGAAGCGTTCAAAGAGGTGTGGAATTTGTCAAAACCAGCCGATGGTTCCGGTGGTTGGGTGTTGGCAGGTATTCAACAACTCTAAAAAGTGGTCTTAAATTTGGTCTGAGCAGATGCAGGCGGCGCGAATGAGAGATTGAAGGCTTGTGCGCAGGTGATGTGAATAAACTATTTGTATTAATCTATCGAGTTCTTAGCGCCTCATTTCTCTCTGTCGATAAGCTGTTAAACTTGAAACCGCCCATGAAATTTCATGGGCGGTTTTTTATTGGCGGCGTTTGCAATGATCTCTATCACCACTCCTTTTATTCAATTTGTTAATCACTTGCTCGCCAAAGAAAAATGGGCGAGCGCAAAACTGCAAGACCATGCCAACAAAATTGCATGCTTCGACCTGCAAGCTATTTCATTGCGCGTAAAAGTAGGTGCAGACGGCATGCTTGAAAGCGCGGCGGAAGGTGCGCAAGCAGATGTCACGATACGCATCAAATTAAGCGATCTCAGTCAAATTTTGCAGCAACGCGACAAGGCTTTTTCTTACGTCAAAATTGATGGTGACGCAGATTTGGCGAATACAATTTCGTATTTGAGTGACAACTTGCGATGGGAAGTTGAAGAAGACTTAAGTCGTGTGGTCGGTGATTTAGCGGCAGTGAAACTGGTTTCGGGGGCAAAAGCGCTGACGGAGAACCTCAAGCGTACGCAGCAGTCGGTGCAGGAGAATTTGGCGGAATATTTTTTGGAAGAAAACCCTATGCTGGTGCGCCCAGCGGCAATCAAAGGATTTGGTGAACAAGTGACGCAATTGCGCGACGATGTGGAAAGATTCATGAAGCGTTTAGAAAAAATCGAGAGGTCGCGCAAATGATAGTGAAGTCCTTGCGCATATTGAAGATACTTCGCGTTGCTTTGCGTTATGGCATTGATGAAATTGCGATGTCGGGCTTGCCCGTTCCTGGCACCGCGCGGTTTATTCAAAGGCTCTTGTTTTGGCGCGATTTGACGGCACCACGTGGTGAACGATTACGCAAAGCCTTGGAAGAACTCGGTCCGATTTTCGTGAAATTTGGTCAAGTGTTGTCGACGCGACGTGATCTGATGCCGCCCGATATTGCTGACGAGCTTGCCAAGCTACAGGACCGCGTTCCCTCATTCGACCCTGATTTAGCAATTGCGCAAATCGCAAAATCACTTGGTGCACATCCAGATCAATTATTCGCGAGTTTTGATCGTATTCCGGTTGCGTCAGCGTCGATTGCGCAAGTGCATTTTGCGATGTTGAAAGATGGCCGTGAGGCGGCAGTAAAAGTGCTGCGACCCGGCATGAAGGATGTAATCGATAACGATATCGCGCTCATGCAGATTGCAGCGGGATGGTTAGAGCTGCTTTGGGCCGATGGCAAGCGTTTAAAGCCGAAGGAAGTCGTGGCGGAGTTCGATAAGTACTTGCACGACGAGCTTGACCTCATGAGAGAAGCGGCGAACGGTAGCCAGTTACGACGCAACTTCGCTGATTCCGATCTCTTGCTGGTGCCAGAAATGTTTTGGGACTTTTGCTCATCGTCTGTGATTGTGATGGAGCGTATGAAAGGCATTCCCATTTCGCACACCACCGCTTTAGTGGAAGCCGGGGTCGATTTACAAAAATTGTCGCGCGATGGCGTGACGATTTTCTTCACGCAGATTTTTCGCGATGGTTTCTTTCATGCGGATATGCACCCTGGAAATATTTTGGTATCCACCGACCCCGCCACGTTCGGTCGTTACATCGCACTGGATTTTGGGATAGTCGGCACGCTCAACGATTTTGATAAAGATTATTTGTCGCAAAATTTCTTGGCGTTTTTCAGACGCGATTACAAGCGTGTGGCAGAAGCACATATTGAGTCGGGTTGGGCACCGAAAGAAACCCGTATCGACGAATTAGAGGCGGCAGTGCGTGCCTGCTGCGAGCCGATTTTTGATCGACCGCTGAAAGATATCTCGTTCGGGCAGGTGCTGTTGCGCCTCTTCCAAACCTCGCGTCGATTCAATGTCGAGGTGCAACCTCAATTGGTGTTGCTGCAAAAAACCTTGTTAAACATCGAGGGCTTGGGGCGACAACTTGACCCAGAACTTGACTTGTGGAAAACCGCGAAACCCTATTTGGAACGCTGGATGAGCGAGCAAATTGGTTGGCGCGGCTTGCTCGATAAATTGAAAACCGAAGCGCCGCGCTATAGTCACATCTTCCCGCAGTTGCCGCGTTTGGCGCATCAAGCGCTCACTCGCGCTGCAGATGCAGGCACTAACGAAGCCCTCATGGCCGCTTTGCTGCACGAGCAGCGCACCACAAACCGCTTGCTTCGCACCATCATGTATTTTGTTGGCGGTATGGT
>CAYPNW010000032.1:7943-11026 GCA_964411965.1 uncultured Burkholderiaceae bacterium | reverse complement strand
CAAACACTGCGCCTTTAACGACCCTCATTCCTGGTTGCGGCGCTGCGTATGAATTGGCCTTGTTTGCAGAACAGGCTTGGCCAGTGACGGCAATCGATTTCTCCAACGCTGCTGTGATCTTGGCAAAGAAGCTCAACCCTGCCTGGGCGCACCTCGTGCAAGAGGCGGACTTCTTTTTGTATCAACCTGCAAAGCCGATTCAATTGATTTACGAACGTGCTTTCTTTTGCGCATTGCCGCCAGAAAAACGGCCAGAAATCGTTGCCCAATGGCTGAACTTGCTGGCATACGGAGGCCTAATAGCAGGGTTTTTCTTTATCAATGATGATGCTGCGGCGGGTAAGCGCGGCCCACCGTTTAGCGTGGCAATGGCGGAATTGCGCTCGCTGATGGAACCGCATTTCGACTTGTTGGAGCATCGCCCAGCAAGCGGTTCCATCGCGGTATTTCAGGGCAATGAACATTGGATGGTGTGGCGCAAACGATAAACAATAGGGAGAGGCGCAATGCAAGAGAAACAAAGCAGTCCTGTGTGTGTGGTCGTAGGCATCGCTGCAGGTAACGGCGAGGCATTTGCGCGGCGCTTTGCTGCTGCGGGTTATACGCTTGCTTTGGTTTCGCGCCAAACGAGCTCTTGTGCTGAGCTGCAAAAGAGTTTGCCGCGCGCATACGCTGTTCAATGCGATGTCACCGATGCGGAAGCCGTCCAACAAACTTTTGCCAAGATTGCGCAAAGCTTGGGTACGCCTGACGTGGTGATCTATAACGCGGGTCGCAGCGCTTGGGGTAGCATCGATAAAGTTACCCCAGCCGAGTTCGAAGCAGCTTGGCGTTTGAATGCGATGGGCTTATTTTTGGTGGCTCAAGCTATTTCGCCGCAGATGCAAGAAAGAGCTAGAGGCAGCCTGATTGTCGTGGGTGCCACGGCATCACGACGCGGCTCGGCAGGTATGGCGGCATTCGCTTCTGCCAAATCGGCGCAGCGTGTTTTGGCAGAGTCTTTGGCGCGCCATTTGGGACCTATGGGCATCCACGTCGCGTTGATGATTCTCGACGGCGTAGTGGCAGAATCGGAAGTGAGCAAGTTGTTTTCTGACCGCCCTGCAGACAGTTTCATTCGCCCCGAAGCCGTCGCAGAAACCGCCTATCAATTAAGTCAGCAACATCAATCTGCCTGGAGTTTTGAGGTGGAGCTGCGTCCCTTCAACGAGAAATGGTAGGAGACCATCATGCAATTTTTACGCAATTCGTTTTGGGCAATGGCCGCTGGTGCTTTTATTCCCGTGATGGCGGTGCTAAATGCTCGTCTTGGCCGCAGCCTGACTGACCCGCTGCACGCTGTTTTCATTTTGTTTGCTGTCGGTTTCGTGGTGAGTGGTCTTGCGTGTCTCGCCTTGACAGGGAGTTTGCCGGCCATATCCAAACTTAATGGCGTTGCACCCATCAATTTTTCGGGCGGGCTCATCGTGGCATTTTATGTGTTGAGCGTGACGCTGCTTGCCCCACGTTTTGGTATAGGGAACACGATACTTTTTGTGATGGTGGCGCAAATTTTTACGTCCGCAGCCTTAGATCATTTTGGCTTATTCGGCACGACGGTGCGGCCAGTGAACGGCTTGCGTGCGATGGGTTTGGTGATATTGCTGACGGGTTTAGTGGTGACGCAATTCGCGGCGCAAAGTAAGGCGAGTGGGTAGATACTATTAGAGGTATTTTTTTAGTACGCTTTAAATACAAGCGCAAATGCATATATTTTATTGAGGAAATAGGGGAGTATATAAATTTATTCTAATTTTTTCTGGCAATAAGACCCTAGCCGATCAAACGACCACGTCGAACACGCAGGCCCTTTTTTGCGAGTTCTGGCGCAATTGCACCCAAGGTATTGAGCGTGTCGCCACTATGTGCATGACAGATCGCCACGCCTAGCGCATCGGCAGCGTCGCTGCTTGGCGTTCCAGATAGCAGTAACAAGCGTTTCACCATTTCCTGCACTTGTTCTTTTTTCGCTTTACCTTGCCCCACCACGCCTTGTTTGACTTGCAGCGCCGTGTATTCAGCGACAGCAAGATCCGCACTGACCAACGCACATATCGCAGCGCCTCGTGCTTGCCCCAGTAACAAAGTGGATTGTGGGTTCACGTTCACGAAAACTTTTTCAATCGCGGCGCAATCGGGTTGGTAGGTACGAATTATTTCCGACACACCGGCCAGAATCGTTTTTAGGCGCTCGGGCAAGGAGCCTTCACTGGTTTTAATCGTGCCGGAGGCGATGTAGGTCAGCTTGCTGCCTTGCTTATTGATCACGCCAAAGCCCGTCGTGCGCAGCCCTGGGTCGATGCCGAGAATAATCATGCGGCAAGCTCGCCGAATAAAACGAGGGATGTTTGGCGGCTGCAAATAAGCATGATCAACTCGGCTTGAGCAATTAGGCTGAATTAGTGTCTGAAATGCCGTACACCGGTATACACCATCACCACATCACGCTCGTTGGCAGCATCGATGACTTCTTGGTCGCGCATAGAGCCACCTGGTTGTATCACGCAACTCGCACCCGCATCGACCACGACATCTAAGCCATCTCTAAATGGAAAAAACGCATCTGACGCCACTGCGGAATTGATCAAGCTCAGGCCGGCATTTTGCGCTTTGATCGAGGCAATGCGGGCGGAATCAATCCGGCTCATTTGCCCAGCACCCACGCTCAGCGTCATGCCATTGGCGCAAAACACGATGGCGTTCGATTTCACATATTTAGCCACGCGCCAAGCGAACATCATGTCGGCCATTTGTTGCGGCGTGGGCTGGCGCTTGGAAACCACGCGAATATCCGCCTCTAAGACGTTTTTCGCGTCAGGCGCTTGCACCAGAAGGCCACCACTGACGCGTTTAAAGTCGTAATGATTGAGCGATGTACCCAATGGAATTTGCAACAAGCGTACATTTTGCTTAGTCGCGAAAATCGCCAAGGCTTCTGCACTAAACGATGGCGCGATTAAGACTTCAACAAATTGCTTGGCGACGATTTCAGCCGCTTGGCCATCGAGTTCGCGGTTGAAGGCAATGATGCCGCCGAAAGCCGA
>CAYPNW010000032.1:0-7843 GCA_964411965.1 uncultured Burkholderiaceae bacterium | reverse complement strand
GGGGCAGAGCGCAAATCGCGATAGAACGCGGCGGATTGATGGGGGTTTTCGCCATAGCGCATTTCCTGCACTTTATTGAAATGTAGATTCAAAGTTTGCGGATAGGCGCTGCGCGTTGCGTGGGCTTTGTCGTCGCCCAAGCTGGTGAAATAATTGGTAATTGCGCCATCGTATTGTGCTGTATGGGCAAACACTTTCTTCGCCAAGGCAAATTTACGTTCGTACGATACCGTGTTGTTGTGCGCTTTCATTTCTGCCAGCACCGGCGCGTAATCACTCGGGTCGATCAACACGACAACGTCGCGATGATTTTTTGCCGCAGAGCGCAGCATGGCGGGGCCGCCTATATCGATGTTCTCTATCGCGTCTTCCAAACTACATTCAGCTTTGGCAACCGTTTGTTGAAACGGATAAAGATTGACCACCACCATATCAATGCTAGGTATCCCATGCTGTGCTATGGCTGTCTGATGTTCTGGCATATCGCGCCGCGCTAAGATGCCGCCGTGCACTTTTGGATGTAAGGTTTTCACGCGGCCATCTAACATTTCTGGAAAACCGGTGTAATCCGCCACCTCTGTCACCGCCAAGCCTTGCTCCGCCAATAATTTTGCCGTCCCGCCGGTTGACAATAGCTGTACGCCCAATGCGGCAAGTTCTCGCGCGAACTCAACGATGCCAGTTTTATCAGAAACAGAAATGAGTGCTTGTTTGATCATGATCGGGAAATGGAGTGAGTTTATCGGGATGATGTTAAACGACAGTGCAGCTAGGGTTTGCGGTGAGTTGGCGGATATCAGCGTGAACAAACATCGTCCTCATCGTCAGAGAATTTGCATAAAACTTCAGCTAAGTTGAGCAGTATTGCATGCATGCGCATAGTACGATAAAGCAGTGATTCGAAGCGCAAATTCAAAGTGGAGATTCAAAGCGGAGGTTCAAAGCAAGCCATGCTGCTGCAATTTTTTTCGCAGCGTATTGCGGTTGATGCCTAACATTTCTGCTGCTTGCGATTGATTACTATCCGCCCGTGTCATGACGACTTCAAGCATGGGTTTTTCTACCGCATTCACCACCATGTCGTAAATATTTGAAGCAGGCTCTTCGCCCAAATCGCGGAAATATTTTTCTAAATTTTTTAGAACGGCTTCTTGTAGACTTTCTTTGCTCATACTTTTGTTTTTATGTTGTTGCTTGGGTTATGCAAAAAGCAGTATCGACGTGAACTCTTTTGGAGACCAAATCAAGCTGCTAACTTTTCTTGTGTGGGGCGATATTGTAAGCGTTGCCCCTGTCGGCTTTGAAAGAAATTTTTGACCGCGTTTAATTGCTCGGCGCAGTCGGTGAGAAGATTCATTTCTTGGCGAAATTCTTCTCCGCCGACCAAATCTTGTACGTACCAACCGATATGCTTGCGCGCAGTACGCACACCCATGAATTCGCCATAAAAGGCGTAATGGGCTTGTAAATGCTCGTCCATGAGTTGGCTTACTTCTGCCACTAAAGGCGCGGGCAGATGCTGTCCTGTTTTGAGGAAATGCTCGATTTCGCGAAAAATCCACGGCCGCCCTTGTGCGGCGCGCCCTACCATGATGGCATCTGCGCCCGTGTACTGTAAAACGTAGCGGGCTTTTTCTGGCGTGTTGATATCGCCATTGGCAACCACGGGAATGGCAACGCTTTGCTTTACTGCTCTGATGGTGTCGTATTCAGCGTCACCTTTATAGCCATCAGCGCGCGTGCGGCCATGCAAGGTCAGCATTTGTATGCCCGCCGCTTCAGCAATTTTCGCAATAGTCAGCGCATTTTTGTGCGCGCGATCCCACCCCGTACGAAATTTCAGGGTGACCGGCACATTGACGGCACGTACAACAGCATCCAGAATTTCGCCAACGAGATGTTCGTTTTGTAGAAGCGCCGAACCGCACCATGCGTTGCAAACTTTTTTGACTGGACACCCCATATTGATGTCGATAATTTGTGCACCACGGTCAACATTATGGCGCGCGCAATCGGCCAGCATTTTTGGGTCTGCTCCCGCGATTTGCACGGCTTTGGGTTCCATCTCACCATCGTGATTGGTGCGACGCGATGATTTTTCCGTCGCCCAAAGTTTGGGGTTGGACGCCGCCATTTCTGATACCGCATAACCTGCACCAAGTTGCTTGCACAATTGGCGAAATGGTCGATCGGTCACGCCAGCCATAGGCGCCACAAATAGATTATTCTTGAGCAAATGGGAGCCAATGTGCATGGGAAAAGGTGCGGAAAAGGGTTTGAGAATTTTTGGCGAGGTGCCATTCTAACTGAACTAATTTAAAATCTGCCTAAATATTGAGCAAAATTTGATCAATTGGTAAAGAATATTTTTCTCTATTTATTGTGAAGAATTCATAGATTTTGATATGACGTTTTTTCGATATTCAATTTGTCTCACCTCAACTTATCTGTAAGCAACACATTCTTTGCGCTTTGCTCTTGCTTCCCGTATATTAGTTTGAACCGTGTAGAAACTCTGGAATATTAGGTTTTAGTCAATTTTTGTGTTATCGTTTCGATAATTTCACGACAATTGATTCAACTACAATAGGCAGGTTTCGCGATGAACCCATTAAAACAAGTGGCCGTAATGCAAAACACTAATCAACGATTTTTGCTCGAGATGATAGGTTTTTCGGGAGCTGAGAAAAACATGCTGTCGTCAACCTTTCGTCTGACCAGCCGACGTGAAATCAGCTATACCGAGCCGACCTCTGACGATCAACGGGCAGATATATATTTGGTGAATGCGGATGATGCTGAAGCGCTGAAATCAATGCAGGAGCACCAACCGAACAAACATTCCCCCGCAGTGGTTCTTGGTCGTCAGCCAGTCGATGTAGGTTGGCCTTTCGTCAAAAAACCCATTCAGTGGATGCGTCTTTTTGAACAATTGGACGAAGTCATGCACAAAGCTTTGTTGGAGCGCAGTCAACGTGAAAAAAATGTTGATGGCATGTGGGACGGTCAAACCTTCCGCCGACAAATGGATAAAAAAGTCGCGGACACTCCCGTATTCGTACCACCACCTTTACGTGAGCCAGTCTTGGTGGTTGACGACAGCGCAACGGTGCGCGCATTTATGCGTATGAAGTTGGCACCGTTTCATTTCGATGTAGATTACGCAGAAAATGGCGAGCAAGCAATCGATATGGCGCAGGCAAAAGCCTACACCTGCATTTTTCTCGACATCATGATGCCTGGCATTGATGGCTACGAAGTGTGCAAGCGCATCAAAGGTAATGAAGCTACCAAGAAAACAGCTGTGGTCATGCTCACAAGTAAGTCGGGCATGTTCGATAAATTCCGTGGTAATTGGTCAGGTTGTGATGCTTACTTGGGCAAACCGGTTGCAGAAAATGACCTGTTAGCGACGATCGCTAAGTTTCTGCCTAGCGCGCGCGGTTAAGTTTTTTAGCGGGGCCTCGCAACATCTGGGGCTTCGTAAAATTCACACGAGTGGGCGCCGCCTACGTTCTCGGCGCTCAACTCTCATCCAAACTGAGCATATCCAAGTGGGCAATATCACCCCAGTGCACTAGCTTAATGGTGCTGCCTGATACCTGAAAGCGATTGATGCTGGCGTTCAAGATAGTGACTTCGCGCGGGGCATTCAAGGCAAGATGTTTTGCTGCACGGTAGGCGCACTCTAATACGCCACCATGCGCAACCAGGGCGATTTTTCCGCCTTGAAAACGAGCCGCATAATCTTCAATGGCACTGAGGCAGCGTGCATGAAATTCACGCATACTTTCACCCACGTAGTTTTGATTGTTTTCTGCTGCAGGGAATCGAACCTCAGGGTTGCGCGCTTGCCAGTCTTGGTACGCGGACGGAAATTTCTCTTGTAAGTCGCTGTATAACACGCCTTCAAATCCACCAAAGCAACGTTCGCGCAGGCGCGGGTCTTGGGTAAATTCTTGATGTTGGTATTGCGCTATGGCCGCGGCTGTCTGACTGGCTCGCTGCAAATCGCTGGAAAAAATCGCATCTAACTTCTCCGTCGCTAGGGCGCGACCAAGCGCATCAGCTTGCTTGATACCCGCTTCGTTGAGCGGAATGTTTAGATGACCTTGAATGCGCCGTACCGCGTTCCATGCGGTTTCGCCATGACGAATTAAAAGTATGTCGGTGAAAGGTGTTGTCGTCATCGCGTCACACTTGTGCTGCGGTTTGCAGCCAAAATGTGACAGGGCCGTCGTTGGTCAAGCTTACTTGCATATCCGCACCAAACACACCCGTTTGAACATGGGAATGTTTGCTTGCAGCTTGCGTCACGAAATACGCAAAGAGTTGGCGCGCAAGCGCTGGCGGTGCGGCGGGTGTGAACGACGGGCGGGTTCCCGATTGCGTGTCGGCAGCCAAGGTAAATTGCGGCACGATCAACAGACCACCGCTCACATCCGCTAGGCTACGATTCATTTTGCCATGCTCGTCTGAAAATACGCGGTAGTTGAGTAGCTTCGTGAGCAAGGTGTCCGATTGTTGTTCCGTATCGCCCCGCTCGGCACACAAGAACACCAGCAAACCGGCATTGATCGCGCCAACCGTGGCATCGTCGACTACCACGCTGGCATGACGAACGCGCTGCAGTAGCGCAATCATGCGGAGAAAGTAATCTTAGCGAACTTGCGCTTACCCACTTGCAAGACGAAACTGCCTGCCGCAACCTGCAGAGCTTTATCACTAATCACGGCACCATCGATCCGCACGCCCCCTTGGTCCACCATGCGCATAGCTTCTGACGTCGACGCGCAGAGATTGGCTTGCTTGAGCAACTGCGCTAGTCCCATGGGCGCGCCAGTGAGCGAAATCTCTGGAATGTCGTCAGGAATGCCGCCTTTGGAACGGTTTACAAAATCTGCCAACGCATCCGTCGCTGCTTGCGCGCTATGGAAGCGCGTGACAATTTCTTGTGCCAAGGCGACTTTGATGTCGCGTGGATTCTGTCCTTCGTTGACGGCCTGTTTATAGCTTGCAATTTGCGCCAAGCTAGAAAACGAGAGAAGATCATAGTAACGCCACATCATCTCATCAGAAATACTCATCACCTTCGCAAACATCGTGTTAGCTGGTTCAGTAATGGCGATGTAATTGTTCTTCGACTTGGACATTTTTTCCACGCCATCCAAACCTTCGAGCAGCGGCATGGTCAAAATACATTGCGGTTCTTGCCCATAATCTTTCTGCAATTCTCGGCCCACCAACAAATTGAATTTTTGGTCCGTGCCGCCCAATTCTAAATCTGCCTTTAAGGCGACAGAATCGTAGCCCTGCATCAGTGGGTATAGAAATTCATGCACGGAAATGGGCGTTCCAGCTTTAAAACGCTTCGTAAAATCGTCGCGCTCCATCATGCGAGCGACCGTGTATTTTGAGGCGAGCTGGATCATGCCGCGCGCGCCCAAAGGGTCGCACCATTCTGAGTTGTAACGTATTTCGGTTTTGCTCTCGTCTAACACCAAGGACGCCTGCTTGAAGTAGGTTTGCGCGTTGAGTTCGATTTGTTCGCGCGTCAATGGCGGCCGCGTCGCATTGCGACCAGAAGGGTCGCCGATCATTGATGTGAAGTCACCAATCAAGAAGATCACAGTATGACCAAGATCTTGCAATTGCCGCATCTTATTGAGCACCACCGTATGCCCCAAATGTAAGTCAGGGGCAGTGGGATCTAAGCCAAGTTTGATGCGTAAAGGCTGGCCAGTCTTTTCTGCACGCGCCAATTTCTGCGCGAATTCAGCTTCAATGAGCAATTCGTCAACACCTCGTTTTGTTACATTTAAGGCGTGTTGAACAGCGTCAGAAAGAGCAAGTTGATGCGGGTTTGAGGTCTTCGAGTCTTGGGTGGTAACGAGTGTCATTATAGGTTTGCGATTTTGGTTCGAGAAATTGATTACAAATGTTAGGAGCGTCGTTAGTATTTTTTTGATATTGCAAGAAGAATTACTTCGGGGTATTTTGTAACACCGCTAGCCGAAAAGGGGCATTAAATTCATAATTAATCTTTCGTCTCGGCAAAACTTAAATTGTGTAGACCATCAATTAAGTTTACGGTAAGGATCATGCAATCGATGTTTTTTCGATGCTACAAGATTAAGTCATTACATTGTTCTGCGCTTTTCACCGACTTTTTGCGCGCCGATGTGAAATTCTCGATGTTACTTTCTTCTACTCACTAGTGAATTTTAAACTATTGCATGCATTCAACAGAACAAATCCACGATTCAGCTCCAGCCGGTAAGTCATCTTTAGGCATTAAACGCAGCTCTCGCTTCATTCCATTCATCGCTTTGTTTGTCGCGGTTTGCGCCGTCGGCGCGGTCGGTGTTGCGCCGCTGGCCCCAGATGCTGCACTGATGCCAGTAAAGATGGTCAGCCAAGCGATTTCCTTGCCTAGCCTTGACCAACAAGTCGCGCAACTCGAAAACGAGACACAGCACTTCGTGAAAGAGGAGCGCGTGCAACGGGGCGATACCTTAGGTGCGCTTTTCTTGCGCTTGGGGATTGATGATCAGGAAGCCATCGATTTTGTGAAGACCGATCCTTTGGCGCGCATCTTAATGCAGGTAAAAGCGGGCAAAGCCTTGCGTGCGCAGACCGATGAAGACGGCGAACTCGAATGGCTGCAAGCCAGCTTTCAAGAAGGCAATGACAAGCCCACCAAGACCATCAGCGTCACCCGTGATGAAAACGGTCAATTGCATGCAAGCGAGGTCGTCGCAAAGCTAGAGCGCCGAATTGAAATGAAGTCGGGCGAAATTCGCTCGTCGCTGTTTGCAGCAACCGATGAAGCGCAAATCCCGGACAATGTGGCGACACAAATCGTCAGCATGTTTGAGACAAACGTTGACTTCCGCTATTTGCAAAAAGGCGATCACTTTAACGTTGTCTACGAAACATTTTGGCAAAATGGCGAACTGGTTAAAACTGGTCGTGTGTTGGCGGGCGAATTTAGTAATGTTGGCAAATTGTTTCAATCGGTGTGGTTCGATGAAGCTGGCGGCAATGGTGGCTACTACAGCTTTGATGGGAAATCATTGAAGAAAGCCTTCCTGAAATCACCATTAGAATTTACCCGAGTTTCATCCGGCTTTGCGATGCGTGTTCACCCAATTTCCGGAAAATGGAAGCGCCATACTGGCGTTGATTTTGCGGCAGTCACTGGCACACCCATTCGCGCTTCGGCTGATGGCGTAATCGACTTCGTAGGTGTCCAAGGCGGCTACGGGAATATGGTAATTGTGAAACATTGGTCCGATTACACCACGGCCTATGCACACATGAGTCGCTTTGCATCAGGCATGCGCAAGGGCACGAGAGTTCGTCAAGGCGAAGTCATCGGTTATGTCGGTACGACAGGCTGGTCAACGGGGCCACATTTGCATTATGAATTCCGCGTTGGTAATCAACCTAAAGATCCAATGGCTATGAATATTCCCAATGCCGCGCCACTCGCTGCCAACGACTTACCTCGCTTTAAAAGTATTGCGGCTGATATGGCACATAGATTTAATCTGCTACGCCCAGAACGTAGTCTTGCGATTGCTAAGCTCGCTGCAAAGTAAGTAATCAATTTCGCGAGAATCTGATATCCAGTCCCTTTCGCGAAAGACCCAGTAGAATACAAAAGCCGAACTGCTAGTTCGGCTTTTTTACATTTAAAGGTGGTTGCGCAAGTTTGGCAAATGCCGCGAGCCCAGATTGTGGTTGCGCAAACCTTTGTGCAAACCTCGCCTTATTGGAAAGTTTGACTATGGAATCCCAACATTGGTACATCGGCTTGATGTCTGGCACCAGCCTCGAC
>CAYPNW010000031.1:1336-16385 GCA_964411965.1 uncultured Burkholderiaceae bacterium | reverse complement strand
CTCAATTGGCAGAGCGTCGGTCTCCAAAACCGAAGGTTGGGGGTTCGATTCCCTCCGCCCCTGCCAAATTTTTAGCCGCAGTACATTGAAAGTCATCAAGAATGTCGAACCAACCCGTTCAAACCGTAAGTACCTCCACCGATAAGTACAAAGTGGTGTTGGCAGTCATCGCTGCCGTTGCTGGCGTTGCTGCATTTTACGTTTTGGCCGGGCAGGCCACGTATGTTCGTGCTGCTGCGTTGGTGGTGGGTTTGTTGATCGCGCTGGCGCTAATGTGGACATCTGAGGCTGGCCGTGAGTTTTTCGTATTCGCCAAAGAGGCGGTGCGGGAAACAAAGAAAGTGGTATGGCCGAGTAGAAAAGAGGCTGGGCAAATCACTTTGGTCGTATTTGCTTTCGTGTTTGTGATGGCTTTGTTTCTTTGGGGAACTGATAAGTTTCTCGAGTTTTTGATATACGACGTAATCCTTGGATTGAAGAAATGATGAGCGAAACCCTGCAAGACACAGGAGAGGTGGTTGACTCTGGTGTTTCAGTTCCAAAGAATACAAAAAAATGGTTTGCAGTGCACGCCTACTCCGGCATGGAAAAGAGTGTGCAGCGTGCGCTTGTTGAGCGCATCGAACGTGCAGAAATGCAGGACAAGTTTGGTCAGATCCTCGTCCCGACCGAAGAAGTAATCGAGGTTAAGAATGGGAAGAAAGCAGTAACTGAGCGTCGTCTATTTCCGAGTTATGTGTTTGTCGAAATGGAAATGACGGATGACACTTGGCACTTGGTAAAGAACACCAATAAGGTAACAGGTTTCATAGGCGGAAAATCAAATAAGCCGTCGCCAATTCCGCAAGCTGAAATTGAGAAGATTTTGCAGCAAATGCAGGATGGGGTTGAGAAGCCAAGACCAAAGGTTTTGTATGAGGTTGGTGAGGTTGTGCGGATTAAAGAAGGTCCGTTTACTGACTTTAATGGCAATGTCGAAGAAGTGAATTATTTGAAGTCAAAAGTAAGGGTGACGGTAACTATTTTTGGTCGTGCTACGCCCGTCGATCTTGATTTTGCGCAGGTCGAAAAAGTATAAGAATCTGGCTTGCTGAAGCCATTTAAAAAATCAGAAGATGTTATAAGAGGAGCTTGCTAGGGGAGATTTTAGACTCTTTGCGGGCGCTACCACTCACTTTATGAAGGAGCCATCATGGCAAAGAAAATCATCGGTTTTATCAAGCTGCAAGTGCCAGCTGGTAAGGCAAATCCATCCCCACCAATTGGTCCAGCTTTGGGTCAACGTGGCTTGAATATCATGGAGTTTTGCAAGGCATTTAATGCGCAAACTCAAGGTGTTGAGCCAGGTATGCCAATTCCAGTGGTAATTACTGCGTTTGCAGATAAATCTTTTACTTTTGTAATGAAGACGCCTCCGGCGACTTACATGATCAAAAAAGCAGCAGGAATCACAAAAGGTTCTGCAAAGCCGCATACTGATAAAGTAGGCTCGATTACTCGCAAACAAGCGGAAGAAATTGCAACGACAAAGCGCGCTGATTTGACTGCCGCTGACATGGAAGCAGCTGTGCGGACGATTGCAGGTTCTGCTCGTTCCATGGGTATTACGGTGGAGGGTCTGTAATGGCTAAGTTATCAAAAAAAGCAAAATTGCTCGCGACAAAAGTTGATCGCTTAAAAGTTTATTCATTCGATAACGCGATTGCATTAATTAAAGATTGTGCTACCGCGAAATTTAATGAATCGATTGATGTTTCGATCCAGTTGGGCGTCGATCCAAAGAAATCTGATCAAGTTGTGCGTGGCGCGGTTGTTCTTCCTGCAGGTACAGGTAAGACAGTACGTGTGGCAGTTTTTGCCCAAGGTGCTAAGGCTGAAGAAGCTAAGGCAGCAGGTGCAGACATCGTTGGTATGGAAGATCTGGCTGAGCGCATTAAATCCGGCGATATGCCATTTGATGTCGTGATTGCATCACCCGACACTATGCGTATCGTTGGTACGCTTGGGCAAGTGCTCGGTCCTCGTGGTTTGATGCCGAATCCAAAAGTTGGAACGGTAACTCCAGACGTGGCAACCGCAGTTAAGAATGCAAAAGCTGGTCAAGTTCAATACCGTACTGATAAAGCAGGCATTATTCATTCAACAATCGGACGTAAGTCGTTTGCAGATTCAGATCTGAAATCGAATTTAGTCGCTTTGGTTGATGCATTGAATAAAGCAAAACCTGCATCGAGCAAGGGTGTTTACTTGCGCAAGATTTCTATTTCATCAACGATGGGTGCGGGTGTTCGTGTTGATCACGGAAATCTAGCCGGATAATTTCAAGTCCAAACGTCAGTTGGCGTTTGGCGATTCTTTGGGCTGCCGAATTATTTTTGTAATTCGAGCAGAGTGTCAAAGACCGTTGGGCAATGTTGAAATTTCAACAACGTTAAAAAAATCAAATAATTTGATGACCCAACGCAGATGGTGGGCCCGAATAAAGTTTTGTAGTTACATACTGGCTGGCCAGTAAAACTCCTAACTTCGGACGCCGTGTTCGAAACGATAAGAGGGAAGTGCATCATCCTGATGCAGCGACTGATTATCATAAATGGAGGTTGACCGTGAGTCTCAATCTGAATGACAAAAAGGCCGTTGTCGCTGAAGTCTCTGCAAAAGTAGCTACTGCACAGACTATCGTCGTGGCCGAATATCGTGGCATCCAGGTCGGTCATCTGACGAAGTTGCGTGCAGCTGCACGTGCCGAAGGCGTCTACATGCGTGTATTGAAAAATACATTAGCACGTCGCGCAGTTGAAGGCACGGCATTTGCAAGTCTTGCTTCCGAGATGACTGGTCCTTTGATCTACGCCATTTCCGCAGATGCTGTTGCAGCCGCAAAGGTTGTGCAGGACTTTGCGAAAAGCAATGACAAGCTTGTAATCAGAGCGGGTAATTATGCAGGAAAGTCGTTAGACAAAGCCGGCGTGATTGCTCTCGCAAGTATTCCAAGCCGTGAAGTCTTGTTGGCACAAGTTTTGGGCATGATGCAGGCACCTGTATCAGCTTTTGCTCGCGCTATGGCTGCCTTGGCCGCAAAGAAAGAATCAGGAAGCACAGCACCAGCTGAAGGCTAAACGATTATTTCGTCAAATCTGAATCGATGTAATTAACAAAATTGGAGTTTCAAATGGCAATAACTAAAGATGATATTTTAGAAGCAGTTGGTGCAATGTCTGTAATGGACTTGAACGACTTGGTAAAAGCTTTCGAAGAAAAATTTGGCGTATCAGCTGCTGCTATGTCAGCTGGCCCAGCGGCTGGTCCAGCAGCGGCAGTTGAAGAGCAAACAGAATTTAATGTTATTTTGGCGGAAGTTGGCGCAAATAAAGTTGGCGTGATTAAAGCAGTTCGCGAATTGACTGGTTTGGGCTTGAAAGAAGCTAAAGACGTGGTTGATGGCGCGCCGAAGACAGTTAAAGAAGGCGTTTCAAAAGCTGATGCTGAAGCTGCGAAGAAAAAATTGGAAGAAGCTGGCGCGAAAGCTGACATCAAGTAATTGTTGTCTACATGGGCGAACTTTAAAATTCGCCCTAGCCGAAACAGGAACCCTCTCGAAAGAGAAGGTTCCTCTTTGGCATCTTAGTCGTATTGGTTTTGTTTAGAAGTTCTTAAGGGTCAGGGTTGAGACTTGAGGTCTTTTTCGAAAATATGAATTGCTGAATTTTCGATTGAGGCTTGAACTCTCCATCCTTCCTTGTCACTCACGGGGTGTCCATGCACTACTCATTTACTGAGAAGAAGCGCATTCGTAAATCTTTTGCGAAACGCGCTAACGTCCACAACGTTCCGTTCCTGCTGGCGACCCAGCTCGAGTCATATTTGGGCTTTTTGCAAGCCGACAAAACAGCGTCCTTGCGAAAAAACGAAGGCTTGCAGTCTGCCTTTACGTCCATTTTTCCGATTGTGTCGCACAATGGTTTTGCTCGTTTAGAATTCCTCTCCTACGTTTTAGGTGATCCTGCGTTCGATGTCAAAGAATGTCAATTGCGCGGTTTGACTTATGCGTCGCCTTTGCGCGCGAAGGTGCGTTTGGTGATTCTTGATAAAGAGTCGCCAACGAAGCCTGTCGTGAAAGAAATGAAAGAACAAGAAGTCTACATGGGCGAATTGCCGCTGATGACTGATACTGGTTCTTTCGTCATCAACGGCACTGAGCGTGTGATTGTTTCCCAGTTGCATCGCTCACCTGGTGTGTTCTTCGAACATGATCGTGGCAAAACGCATTCGTCGGGCAAATTACTGTTCTCCGCAAGAATTATTCCCTACCGTGGGTCTTGGTTGGATTTCGAATTCGATCCAAAAGATATCCTGTTCTTCCGCATAGATCGCCGTCGGAAGATGCCTGTCACGATTTTGTTGCGCGCGATAGGAATGACAAACGAACAAATTCTTGCGAACTTCTTCGTTTTTGACAACTTTAAGTTGCATGCCGACGGCGCAGAAATGGAATTTGTTTCTGAGCGTCTGCGCGGTGAAGTTGCTCGTTTTGATATCAGCGATAAGTCAGGTAAAGTGATTGTCGCAAAAGATAAGCGGATTAATGCAAAGCATGTCCGTGAGATTGAAGCTGCAGGCATCAAGCATATTTCTGTGCCTGAAGATTATCTCTTAGGTCGCGTATTGGCGAAAAACATTGTTGATGCAGACACTGGCGAAGTAGTCGCTAACGCAAATGACGAACTGACCGAAGAGTTGCTGGGGCGTTTGAGAGAAGCGGAAGTCACCGATCTCCAAACTTTGTATACGAACGATTTGGATCAAGGCTCGTATATCTCACAAACTTTGCGTGCAGACGACACAGCCGACAAGATGGCGGCGCGTGTGGCGATCTATCGCATGATGCGTCCTGGAGAGCCACCGACGGAAGATTCAGTTGAGGCTTTGTTCAACGGCTTGTTCTATAGCGAAGAGCGTTACGATTTATCAGCCGTCGGCCGTATGAAGTTCAACCGTCGTATTGGGCGCGATGAATTGACGGGCGCAATGACTTTGTCAAATGAAGACGTGTTGGCAGTCATTAAGATTTTGGTTGAATTACGTAATGGCCGTGGTGAGGTCGATGATATCGATCACTTAGGAAATCGCCGTGTACGTTGTGTTGGCGAATTGGCCGAAAACCAGTTCCGTGCTGGATTGGTGCGTGTTGAGCGTGCGGTAAAAGAGCGTTTGGGTCAAGCGGAAGCAGATAATTTAATGCCGCACGATCTTATTAACTCTAAGCCCATTTCAGCAGCGATTCGTGAATTTTTTGGTTCGTCACAACTCTCGCAGTTTATGGACCAAACCAACCCGTTGTCGGAAATTACCCATAAACGTCGTATCTCTGCCTTGGGCCCTGGTGGTTTGACGCGTGAGCGTGCGGGCTTCGAAGTCCGTGACGTACACCCGACGCACTATGGTCGTGTCTGCCCGATCGAGACGCCAGAGGGTCCGAACATTGGATTGATCAATTCGCTGGCTCTATACGCACGTTTGAATGAATACGGATTCTTGGAAACACCGTATCGCAAAGTGGTAGACAGCAAAATTACGACGCAGATTGATTACTTGTCGGCGATTGAAGAAGGCCGTTACATCATCGCGCAGGCGAATGCTACGATCGATGAGAGTGGCAAACTGAGCGATGAATTGGTTTCCTCTCGTCAAGCTGGTGAGACTATTCTTGTATCGCCAGAACGTGTTCAGTATATGGACGTCGCGACAGGTCAAGTGGTGTCAGTAGCTGCTTCCTTGATTCCTTTCTTGGAACACGACGATGCGAACCGCGCATTGATGGGTGCCAACATGCAACGCCAAGCTGTTCCTTGCTTGCGTCCAGAAAAGGCGTTTGTCGGCACAGGTATTGAGCGCACGGTGGCGGTTGACTCTGGCACGACTGTGCAGGCCTTGCGTGGCGGTAAAGTTGATTACATCGATGCGGGTCGTATCGTTATTCGTGTGAATGATGCTGAAGCCACTGCAGGTGAGGTTGGTGTCGATATTTACAACCTGATCAAGTACACGCGTTCCAATCAGAATACCAATATCAATCAACGTCCGATCGTGAAGGTCGGAGATATGGTCGCACGCGGTGACGTGTTGGCAGATGGCGCTTCGACTGATTTAGGTGAATTGGCTCTCGGCCAAAACATGTTAGTCGCGTTTATGCCATGGAATGGTTATAACTTCGAAGACTCGATTTTGATTTCTGAGAAAGTTGTTGCTGACGACCGTTATACATCGATCCATATTGAAGAGTTGTCCGTTGTTGCGCGCGATACAAAGTTGGGTGCAGAGGAAATTACGCGCGATATTTCCAATTTAGCGGAAAACCAATTAGCTCGTCTCGATGAGTCAGGTATTGTGTATATCGGCGCAGAAGTGACGGCCGGCGATACTTTGGTTGGTAAGGTCACACCAAAAGGTGAAACCCAACTGACGCCAGAAGAAAAGTTGCTGCGTGCAATTTTCGGTGAAAAAGCGTCTGACGTTAAAGATACTTCCTTGCGCGTGCCATCAGGCATGGTTGGTACAGTCATCGACGTGCAAGTATTCACGCGCGAAGGCATCCAACGCGACAAGCGCGCTCAGCAAATTACTGACGACGAATTGAAGCGTTATCGCCTCGATCTGAACGATCAGCTACGTATTGTCGAAGGCGATGCGTTTGAGCGTTTAGAGCGAATGTTGATTGGCAAAGTCGCCAATGGTGGACCTGCGAAATTAGCAAAAGGTAGCAAGATCACTAAAGAGTATTTGGCAGATCTTGATCGTTATCACTGGTTCGATATTCGTCCCGCTGATGAGGACACTGCTAAGGCATTAGAAGCGATTAAGGACTCTATCGCCGAGAAACGTCATCAATTTGATCTCGCGTTTGAAGAAAAGCGCACCAAGCTCACTCAAGGCGACGAACTGCCGCCAGGCGTGCAGAAGATGGTCAAAGTGTATTTGGCAGTGAAGCGTCGCTTGCAGCCAGGCGACAAAATGGCGGGCCGTCACGGTAACAAAGGTGTGGTCTCGCGCATTGTCCCGATCGAAGATATGCCTTACATGGCGGATGGTACGCCAGCGGACATCGTCTTGAATCCTTTGGGCGTACCTTCACGGATGAACGTCGGACAGGTATTGGAAGTGCATTTAGGTTGGGCTGCAAAAGGTTTGGGCTTGCGTATTGGCGAAATGCTGAAAGCAAAAGCAAAAATTGAAGATCTAAAGACCTTCCTGAAAAAGATTTACAACGAATCAGGTAAAACTGAGGACATTGATGGCTTGTCAGACAGTGAAGTGTTGGAATTGACCGCAAACTTGAAAAACGGTGTGCCATTTGCAACACCAGTTTTCGACGGTGCAAACGAAGAAGAAATTCGCCGCATGTTGGATCTCGCTTACCCTGATGAAATTGCAAAACAGCTTGGTATGACGCCATCGAAGAATCAGGTGACTTTGTATGATGGTCGCACTGGTGAGTCTTTCGAGCGCAATGTTACCGTTGGTTATATGCACGTCTTGAAGTTACATCATTTGGTTGATGACAAGATGCACGCCCGTTCAACGGGGCCGTACTCACTCGTCACACAACAACCATTGGGCGGTAAAGCACAGTTCGGTGGTCAGCGCTTCGGTGAGATGGAAGTTTGGGCGTTGGAAGCATACGGTGCATCTTACGTATTGCAAGAGATGCTCACTGTGAAGTCAGATGACGTAAATGGACGTACGAAAGTATACGAAAATCTCGTTAAAGGTGATCACGTGATTGAAGCTGGCATGCCAGAGTCGTTTAACGTTCTGGTGAAAGAAATTCGTTCGCTCGGTATCGATATTGATCTTGAACGAAATTGATTGAGCCTCGCCTAAAAATGCGGCATTAAAAGAAATAAATTAGTAGTTTAGTAGTAAAGCCATCGCCCGAATTCATTTCGGGCGTTGGTCATTCAGATGGTAGGTCTCGATTTGTTTCTTCTGTTCCCGGTATGAGCGGAACCAATCGCATTCAAGCAATGCACTTGGCTCTCCCGCTGATGCGAACAGGGTAAGACTGAATGAATGAATCGGCTGCCATTAGCTAAAAGCGTAATTAAAACGTCCACGCGTTTTATACACTTCACTGGAGTGAAATACATGAAAGCCCTGCTCGATCTATTCAAGCAAGTTCAGCCTAACGAACAATTCGACGCCATCAAAATTGGCTTAGCCTCCCCAGAAAAAATTCGTTCTTGGTCGTATGGCGAAGTAAAAAAGCCAGAAACCATCAACTACCGTACCTTCAAACCAGAGCGCGATGGCTTGTTCTGCGCCAAAATCTTTGGCCCTATCAAAGATTACGAATGTCTGTGTGGTAAGTACAAACGCCTGAAACATCGCGGTGTCATCTGCGAAAAATGTGGCGTCGAGGTTACTTTGGCGAAAGTGCGTCGTGAACGCATGGGGCACATTGAATTGGCATCGCCTACTGCGCACATCTGGTTCTTGAAGTCATTGCCATCGCGTTTGGGTATGGTCTTGGATATGACCTTGCGGGATATCGAACGCGTTCTGTATTTTGAAGCCTATGTAGTGACTGATCCTGGGATGACACCGTTGAAGAAGTGTCAGATCATGTCTGAGGACGATTACGCCGCTAAGTATGAAGAACACGGTGATGAATTTACCGCGTTCATGGGTGCAGAAGGTATTCGTGAACTGTTACGCTCGATTGATATCGATCGTGACGCTGAGACCCTGCGTACCGAACTAAAAGAGTCGAAGTCTGAAGCGAAAATCAAAAAATATTCAAAACGTTTGAAAGTTTTGGAAGCCTTCCAGCGTTCTGGCATTAAGCCAGACTGGATGATCATGGAAGTGTTGCCAGTGTTGCCGCCTGAACTGCGTCCATTGGTACCTTTGGATGGCGGCCGCTTTGCGACGTCCGATTTGAACGATTTGTATCGTCGCGTCATCAACCGTAATAATCGTTTGAAGCGCCTGATGGAATTGCGCGCGCCAGAAATCATTACGCGCAATGAAAAGCGCATGCTGCAAGAAGCGGTTGACTCATTGTTAGATAACGGTCGTCGCGGTAAAGCAATGACAGGCGCGAACAAGCGTCCATTGAAGTCACTCGCTGAGATGATCAAAGGTAAAGGCGGTCGTTTCCGTCAAAACTTGTTGGGTAAGCGCGTCGATTACTCTGGTCGTTCGGTTATCGTGGTTGGTCCACAACTGAAATTGCATCAATGCGGTTTGCCAAAATTGATGGCTTTGGAATTGTTCAAACCATTCATTTTCAATAAATTGGAATTGATGGGCCTAGCAACGACGATCAAAGCTGCGAAAAAACTCGTAGAGATTCAAGAACCGGTTGTTTGGGATATCTTGGAAGAAGTGATCCGTGAACATCCGATCATGTTGAACCGTGCACCGACCTTGCACCGTTTAGGCATTCAAGCGTTCGAACCAGTATTGATCGAAGGTAAAGCGATTCAATTGCACCCACTCGTCTGCGCGGCATTCAACGCCGACTTTGACGGTGACCAAATGGCGGTTCACGTGCCTTTGTCTATCGAAGCGCAAATGGAAGCACGCACTTTGATGCTGGCGTCGAACAATATTTTGTTCCCATCGAACGGCGAACCTTCGATTGTTCCCTCACAGGATATCGTTTTAGGTCTCTACTACGCGACGCGTGAAAAGATCAACGGCAAGGGCGAAGGCATGATGTTCCCAGACGTGGCGGAAGCGATTCGCGCTTGGGACAATAAAGAAGTTGAGTTAATGACGCGCGTCACCGTGCGTATTACTGAGTATCCAAAAGATCCAGCGACGGGCGAGTTCGTTAAAACAATCAAGCGTTACGAAACCACAGTTGGCCGTGCGATTTTGTCAGAGATACTGCCAAAAGGTTTGCCGTTCTCCGTGTTGAATCGCGCCTTGAAAAAGAAGGAAATTTCTAAGCTGATCGATACCTCATTCCGTAAGTGCGGTTTGCGTGCGACAGTGGTATTTGCTGATCAATTGATGCAAGCCGGTTTCCGCTTAGCGACGCGCGCTGGTATCTCGATTTGTATTGATGACATGTTGGTGCCGCCACAAAAAGTGACTTTGTTGGCGAATGCTGAACACGAAGTGAAGCAAATCGAACAGCAATATGCTTCTGGTTTGGTTACTGCGGGTGAGCGTTACAACAAGGTTGTTGATATCTGGGGCAAGACCGGCGATGAAGTTGGTAAAGCCATGATGGAACAGCTCAAAGTGGAAGACGTTACCCGTCGCGACGGTAGCAAAGGCGTACAAGAATCATTTAACGCAATTTACATGATGGCCGACTCAGGCGCGCGTGGTTCTGCAGCGCAGATTCGTCAGCTTGCTGGTATGCGCGGCCTGATGGCAAAGCCAGATGGTTCGATTATCGAAACACCGATTACAGCGAACTTCCGTGAAGGTCTGAATGTTCTTCAGTACTTTATTTCTACGCACGGTGCACGTAAAGGTTTGGCTGATACGGCATTGAAGACGGCGAACTCAGGTTACTTAACGCGCCGTTTGGTTGACGTTACACAAGATCTGGTCGTGATCGAGGATGATTGCGGTACCGCCAATGGTGCGTCAATGAAGGCCTTGGTTGAAGGCGGAGAAGTGAATGTCCCATTGCGCGATTTGATTCTAGGGCGCGTTGCAGCAAACGACATCGTTAATCCAGAAACGCAAGCGAATCTGTACGATGCTGGCACCCTGCTTGATGAAGCCGCTGTCGAAGAAATCGAACGTCTCGGCATCGATGAAGTCAAGGTACGGACACCATTAACATGCGACACACGCTACGGTCTGTGCGCAATGTGCTATGGCCGCGACTTAGGTCGTGGCTCCATGGTCAATGCGGGTGAGGCGGTTGGTGTTATCGCGGCGCAATCAATTGGTGAACCAGGTACACAGTTGACGATGCGTACCTTCCACATCGGTGGTGCGGCATCGCGCGCGGCAGTGGCGTCATCCGTTGAAGCAAAATCGAACGGTACGATTCGTTTTACCGCCACCATGCGTTATGTAACAAACGGCAAGGGCGATCAGATCGTTATTTCCCGTTCTGGCGAAGTGTTGATTACAGACGATCATGGTCGTGAGCGTGAGCGCCATAAAGTTCCTTACGGTGCGACCTTGAATGTCAAAGATGGCATGGTGATCAAAGCTGGTACTGATTTGGCGACTTGGGACCCGTTGACCCGTCCCATCATTACCGAATACACCGGTACAGTGAAGTTCGAAAATGTTGAAGAAGGCGTCACCGTCGCTAAGCAAGTGGATGAGGTAACAGGCTTGTCAACCTTGGTAGCGATTGATGCAAAACGTCGCGGTAGCGCGGCCGGTAAGACTTTGCGTCCGCAAGTCAAACTGCTGAACGAAGTTGGCGAAGAAGTGAAAATTTCTGGTACCGAACACGCAGTAACAATCGGCTTCCAAGTCGGTGCTTTGATTACCGTAAAAGACGGTCAGCAAGTACACGTTGGTGAAGTATTGGCGCGTATTCCAACCGAATCGCAGAAAACCCGTGATATTACCGGTGGTTTGCCGCGTGTAGCAGAGTTGTTTGAAGCACGTTCGCCAAAAGATGCTGGTATGTTGGCTGAAGTCACAGGAACTGTCGCTTTCGGTAAAGAAACCAAAGGTAAGCAGCGTTTAGAAATCACCGATATGGACGGTGAGAAACACGAATTCCTGATTACCAAAGATAAGCAAATTTTGGTACATGACGGTCAAGTCGTGAACAAAGGTGAAATGATTGTGGACGGCCCAGCCGATCCGCAAGATATTCTCCGTTTGTTGGGTATTGAAGCCTTGGCACGTTACATCGTCGATGAAGTACAAGACGTGTACCGTTTGCAAGGTGTGAAGATCAACGACAAGCATATCGAAGTGATCGTACGTCAAATGTTGCGCCGCGTTGTTGTGGTGAACCCAGGTGACGCAAACTACATCATGGGTGAACAGGTTGAGCGTTCCGATTTGTTAGGCGAAAACGACCGCGTGATTGCTGCTGGCGGTATTCCTGCAACGTATGAAAATATCTTGTTGGGTATCACAAAAGCATCCTTGTCGACTGACTCGTTCATTTCCGCAGCATCGTTCCAAGAGACGACTCGTGTCTTGACCGAAGCAGCAATTATGGGCAAGAAAGATACCCTGCGCGGCCTGAAAGAAAACGTCATTGTTGGACGTTTGATTCCAGCCGGAACGGGCTTGGCTTACCATCGTGCTCGCAAGATGAAAGAGTCATGGGAAGCTGAAGAACGTGCAGCCTTGTTGCAAGCGGAGAAAGCCATGTTTGCACCTGCTCCTGAAGCGGTGGCAAGTGACGTCACTACAGATGGCGATGCGTAAGTCCTAGTTGTGATTAATTAAGACCAGTCGGCTTAATTAGTTATCTCGCTTAAGGCACCGAAGCTTTGCTCCGGTGCCTTTTTTAATGGAAATTTTTGTGAAAAACCGCGATAAAACGCAGCATTTGTCCTTGCAAGAATTGCTCGATTTGCGCAGCAAGGAAGCAGCGCAAATAGAATTTCAACTCGTCGCCGAAACCGGTTCGACGAATGATGATCTACTTCGAAATCTCGCAAATTTGAATGGCCCAACCGTGCTGAGTGCCGCCTCCCAAACGGCGGGTAGAGGTAGGGCGGGACGAACATGGACGGCGGCGCCACATCAAGGGCTGACGTTTTCATTAGCGTGGAAAATGCGTCAGTCCACGCAAGAGCTTATGGGTTTATCGCTGGCCATCGGTGTAGCCATTGCGGATGCGCTCAAGCAGTTGCATGTTGCCGTGCAATTGAAATGGCCAAACGACATTCTGCGCGAGCAAAAAAAAATCGCCGGCATTTTGATTGAAACCGCACCCGCAACAATGAACGCCGATTTCACGTGTCTAAACAATATAACGGAGGCAGCAACTTGGGTCGTGATTGGTGTCGGGTTGAATTTGGAGGTCGATGCGACAATGGAAGCGACGATCGGTCACGCCGTTGCCGATTCACCATGGCTGGCACAAATGAATCGCAATCTGCTGCTGTCGACTTTAGTCAATCACATAGCTAGCGCCGTGAGCATTTTTGAGAAGCAGGGTTTACGTCCATTTATTGAGCGTTGGAAGCACTATCACGCGCACGAAGGGAAGCAAGTGCGCATGGTGGAAAATGGCAGCACAATTGCAGAAGGCATCGCACTTGGCATCGACGCGCGTGGCGCGTTGCTGCTGCAAACGGCACACGGACAACAAACCTTCTACACTGGCGACGTATCGCTAAGGCCTGTATAAACCAATAAGCAATTACGTGAAAAACATCGACGCTTTATGATAAGTCAGTCACTTCAATTACTCGTAGACGCAGGAAACACGCGCGTAAAATGGGCGCTGATCGCTGCCAATCTCTCGGTGCCGACCCAGCTAGATAGTTGGCTAAAGCATGGCTCAGTATTGCATCAAGAATTGCCCTCGTTGTCTTCACAAATTGCAGATGCAGCTACACGCCAAATCTCATCGATTTGGATTTCAAACGTGGCTGGCAGTGAAATACAAACATTACTGATAGAGCAATTCACACAAATCGCACCGAATGCGATGATCCATTATTTCCGTGCCCAACCAGAGCTAGCGGGTATTACAAACGCCTACGCACAGCCTACGCAACTTGGCTGTGATCGTTTCGCCTCAGCGATTGCGGCACGTCATCTTTTTCCCGACCAAGCTTTGTTGGTGGTTACCTGCGGCACAGCAACCACTATTGATGCCATCAGCGCTGACGCCCGATTCACTGGCGGCATGATCTTGCCAGGATTAAAGCTCATGGCACAATCACTCGCCCGAAACACGGCACAGTTACCCGAAGTGCCCGATCCAGCCGCACCCCAACCCCTTTTTGCTGACAACACCCAACAAGCAATCATCAACGGCTGCATTTCCGCGCAAGTGGGAGCGATAGAGCGCGCCTACCATGGCTACCATGCTGATTTAGGCCACAATCTTGACGCTAGCCTCACAAACCAAAAGCCCACTTGTATAATTTCGGGCGGTGCCGCACCATATTTAGTTCCGCACTTAAGCATACCGATTCGTTTGGAAGACAATTTAGTGCTGCGCGGATTGGCCGTTGTCGCAACGGCGCCAGCGAATGACGTAACAGCCCCTTGATGCATCATCAGTAAGAATTTAAAACCGAGAAATAAACACCACCATGCTGAGATTTTTCTTTTGGATTTTCCTGTTACTTAATCTCGCATTGCTTGCAATGAACATGGGCTATTTGGGCGATTGGCAACTAGAAAAGCATGAACCTGCGCGCCTCAAATTAGAGTCCAACCCAGACCGTTTGCAACTCATGACGGCCGATGCTGTGCTTACTTTACAAGACAACAAAGAGAAACCGAGCGAAGAAAAAACATCGTGCACTGAAGTCGGCCAATTCTCTAGCGCTGATGTCACTGAGTTTGAAGACAAGTTAAAACCATTATCCCTTCTACAAAAAACCAAGCGTGACATCATCGTCGACGTCGCAACGCACATGGTTTTCATTCCCTCCTTGGGCAGTAAAGACGCTGCAGATAAAAAAACCACCGAACTAAAACGTCTTGGTGTCGGCGATTTCTTTATTGTGCAAGACCAATCAAATTTACGGTGGGGCATTTCTCTTGGTGTGTTTCGCACCGAAGAGGCGGCTAAAACACACTTGGCAAATCTCACTTCTAAGGGTGTGAAAACCGCAAAAATCGGCACACGCACAGTCAGCGCAAACAAATTCTCATTTCAATTTCGTGATTTAGGCGAAGCCGAACAACGTTCACTAGAAACGCTTTTAAAATCGTTCCCTAACCAAGCAGCACAAAACTGCCCAGCAAACGGATCGAATTAGCGCCACGCGGCAATGGCAACGAAGTAAAACAATTTGTACCAAGAATGCAAACTAGATTGCCAATAAGTTGATACCGAGTTGACACCCAGTTGACACCGAATTGACACCAAGGCAGCGAGCGGCAATTTCAGTAAGGGGAGACAAAGTGA
>CAYPNW010000031.1:0-1236 GCA_964411965.1 uncultured Burkholderiaceae bacterium | reverse complement strand
ACCGAATTGACACCAAGGCAGCGAGCGGCAATTTCAGTAAGGGGAGACAAAGTGACAGCGATTTTTAGTTTTCAACCCGGCACGGTGCCTCTGCTCGTTTCCATGCCGCATATAGGCACGCAAATTCCCACGCGCTTGCTGTCGCAAATGACTCACGCTGCGAGCGAAAAAGCAGATACCGATTGGCATCTGGGCTTACTGTATAACATGCTGGGGCAGATGGGTGCATCGGTTTTGCAGGCCAATTATTCACGCTACGTGATCGATTTGAATCGGCCCGAGGAAGACAGTAATCTATACCCTGGCCAAGATACCACTGGCTTATGTCCTATTGACACGTTCAAAAAAGAGGCTTTGTACCGACCTGGCCAAACTCCCACGCCAGCAGAAATCCAAGCGCGCATCGAACAATACTGGCGCCCTTACCACCAGCAGTTAAAAGACGAATTACATCGCTTAAAAAAGCAATTTGGCTGTGTGGTTTTATGGGATGCACATTCAATCGCCTCGCAAGTGCCGCGTTTCTTTCAAGGCCGCTTACCTGATCTTAACTTTGGTACGGTGAACCAAAGTTCGTGCGCAAGGTCGTTGCAGCAAGCATTGGAATCGACCATGCAAGCGCACCTGCAAGCCTCTCCGGTCGCTAAGAAAATCACTCACGTGTGGAATGGGCGTTTCAAGGGCGGTTACATCACACGCGCGTATGGCCAACCTTCACAGGGTGTGCATGCCGTGCAGCTTGAAATGAGCCAAATTTTATACATGGACGAAACATCGCCATTTAATTACCGACCAGATTTAGCAGAACAAATCCAAGCTCTCATTGCGCAACTCCTGCAAACTTGTATTGCGTGGGCACAAGACCAAGCGAAAGCCACCAATGACGCATAAGCCCAACAGCTCGACCAATACACAGTCGTTGTTTGCAGTAAATGCTTTGCTGCCTAGCGGATGGGAGAAAAATGTCAGGTTGACGTGGAACGTCGACGGCGATTTGATCCGCGTGGAGAAACACCTTGCGCAGCAAGCGCAAGAGCCAGCGGCGGTTTATGTGTTGCCCGGCATGGTGAATTGCCACTCCCACGCTTTTCAGCGCGCCATGGCGGGCTTAAGTGAGATTGCTGGAGATGGCCCCGATAGTTTCTGGACATGGCGTGACATCATGTACCGCTTCGCCTTGCAAATCACACCAGAACAATTACAAGCAATCGCCGCGCAACTGTATGTGGAATGCCT
>CAYPNW010000030.1:7073-17058 GCA_964411965.1 uncultured Burkholderiaceae bacterium | reverse complement strand
AGAGCTGCTATGCTAACTGTTAATCCCAATACAGCACCAATACAATTCACCAGATAAAACCCCCAACTGTTGCGCTCAGTTTGCCAATACAATTTTTCCATTTCCTCTATGAGCCGTGCCTATCCAAACTTCCCCCCGATGATTACGCGCGATACTGGCGTGTCATTGGTGGAGCAAATCGTTCGCTCCATCACGCGCAAAATTGACGACAAGCTGTTGCGTACCGGTGCGCGTATGCCCTCTATTCGTCAGTTTGCCGATGAGCAAGAGGTATCGCGCTTCACCGTGGTTGAAGCCTACGACCGCCTAGTCGCGAATGGTTACTTGGAGTCGCGACGTGGTGCCGGTTTTTTTGTCTGTGAACGTGCCTCGATGTTGGCGCAGCAAGCGCCACGCACCCAAGTCTTACCCTTATCTGAGCAACCTGATGTGGTGTGGCTGGTGCGCAATATGTTTCGGCAACTTCCGCAAGAAAAAATGCCAGGATCGGGGGTTTTGCCACAAGACTGGCTAGATGGCGAATTGGTTGCCAATGGCCTGCGTGCAATTAGCCGCCTCAATCAAAATCTCTTGCTCCATTACGGCACCCCGCAGGGTTTTTTGCCCTTGCGCCAGCAACTTCAACTTAAGCTCGCAGAATTGGAAATCGCAGCGGCACCCGAGCAAATCGTTATGACCAGCGGTGTCACACAGGGCCTAGATTTAGTCGCGCGCGAATTCATCCAACCCGGCGACACCATATTTGTGGACGAGCCCGCTTGGTTTTTGATGTTTGGCTCTTTCGCAATTTTGGGCGCCAAAGTGATTGGCATTCCCCGTTTGCACGATGGGCCGGATGTGGTCAAGTTAGCGGAACTCGCCGCGGCACATAAGCCAAAGTTGTACATCATTAATTCGGTCGTGCATAACCCCACGTCTACCTCTTTGTCTGCCGCAAAAGCCTTCCAAGTTTTACGGGCAGCGGAGGAGCATGATTTTATGGTTGTAGAAGATGATGTTTACTGCGATTTACAGTCTGGCGCCGCCGTACAAACTGGAACGCGGGTTGCCACTTTAGACCAATTACAGCGCGTGATTTACCTTGGCAGTTTTTCCAAAACCTTAGCGGCAAATCTCCGAGTGGGTTTCATTGCGTGCTCTCAGGCGCTTGCACTGCGTTTGTCTGATCGAAAAATGTTATCGACACTCACCACCACCGAAATCGGTGAACGGGTGGTGTATAAAATTTTGTCCGAAGGGCATTATCGCAAGCATGTCGACCGTATTCGGGTAAAGCTCGATAGTGTGCGCGACGGCGTAATTAAGCGCGTGGAAGCTTTGGGCATGCAAGTCGATTACCGCACGACGGCGGGCATGTTTCTCTGGACGGAAACGGGTCTAGATACCTTAAAGCTGGCAGAGCGCGCCTTGGAACAAGGTTTGGTGATTGCGCCGGGCAGTTTGTTTTCACCCCATCAACATGCGTCAACCAAAATGCGTATCAATATAGCCGCCATGACCGACCCAGCAGTTTGGAGCTTTCTGCAGAAAGAATTGGGACAGTGAAGCGAGATAAGCGAGAGATATGCAAAAAAAACCAGCAAATCGTATGGAGAATACGCCTTGCTGGCCAAGATCAACGACCAACGTTAATTCTGATGTGAGACTGATTAATTCACGACAATTTGTACTGCGTTAGAGACTGTGAGGCCTCTTGCATCTGTAATCTTCAACACCGCTTCGTAACGACCAATTTTGGTGTAAACGTGCTTAGCTTGCACGGTGGTTTCTACAGCGCTGCCATCACCAAAGCTCCAGCTATACGACACTATGCGGCTGCCTAAAGCAGTGCTGCTGCTGGCATCGAATGTGACGGTGAATGGACCTTTGCCGGTATTACCTGAAGTCGTAAAGCGTGCTGCTGGCGGTGCCGAGACGACAACTGCTGCTTTTCCGCTGATGTTGTACTGACCAATGCTGCCGTAATTACTATAGCCCGTTGTTGCGGGGTCACCTTTGCCGGCACCTGCAACCCGCAAAAAGTACGTGCCAGCGGTGGCAATATTGGCGGTGATTGTCGTGCCTAATGTGTCTACAGCGTTTGATGTCGCGATGACTTTTCCACTTGCGTCGAGTATTTGCAAGGCGATATCGAGGTTGGCGCTGAGTGGTGCGCTGGTCGCCGTTAAGGTGACTGAGCCCAAGCCCGCGTTAAACGACAACATATCAACATCGCTCGGTGTGTTAATCACGCCTTTGGTCGATAAATTATTGAAGCCATTTGCCACGCTACTCGTCATTGCCGATGCAGTTGCCGCCGTATTGCCGTATTCATCTGCGCTGGGTGACAAGCCCTGTCTTTGCATCACTGCATAGGCGTCTTCTTTGTTTGTGGCGCCGGTGTATTCGCCCTTCGCCCACTGTGTGAGATTCTTGTAATAGCTCACGCCCATAATCGGTGCCCAACCCGTTTCACCCGCACCAGAACCGCCATAATAGGTTTGAGAGGCGGTGCTTTGATGGCGCAAGCCTAATGTGTGCCCAAGTTCGTGAGAAATACACTCGGCAATAGGTTTCTCACTATTTGCTAAATTGTTTTGGAAGCAAAATGCCGTCGCATTTGTCGCCGTAAATTTGCTAAATGAATTGAGGTACGCATAGCCACCTGCGGTACTGGTTTCATTCGTAATGACAATAGTTGCACCAAGTTTGCCAGTGGTATTTGTAGGGGCTTCTGTCGTGATATCGACATCAAAGGCAGAGTAATCTTCTGCGACGCGCTGCCATACTTTTTGTATCAAGGTTTGTTCAGCGACGCTAAATGTGTTGAGATTCTTATCCAGATCAAACGCAGGCTTGGTGCCCTGTCCTTTGAAATTCAAGAAAAGCACACGGGTCGAGTTTTTCTTTGAATGAAGACTAAATGTCTGATCTAAAGGTGTTGTTGTCGTAATCGCTGTCGTCGCACCGTTTGTCACCGTAGTTGCCTGAGCCACAGTACCCGCCGCCAATACACGCGATTGATCTGCAGGAACCCCTGCATCAACATTGAGCAAACGTCCTTTGCGGTCGATGTAGACGGTCTGATCTTTGCGCAATAACTCACGCAAAGCCTCGTCACTGAACCCGTACCATTTTGCAACCGCCGGCAATTGTTCGCCCAACAATGCAATGGCTTCGGACCCGTTCGAAATTGTCGGTAACTGTATGCGCGAGAACGGCGCGCCATCGGTATTACCGTCGCTGTTGTTAGGTACAAAGTCCGCTGGCAATTCAAACTGCGCCAACGCTTGTGCGCTTAAAGCAGGTAATTTGCCCGCTGATACATCTGCTTGATTTCCCGCTGACGCGACAAGCGCTGCGTTCGCACTTTGATTAACCACAGCCTGCGCTTGCTGAGTTTGCGCAAGGGGATTGGCGCCCCAAGCCGTTGTCGCACTGCTAGACGTATTCTGCGCGACCGATGTTGTAGATGATTTGCTATTACTTGCTTGTGCGTCGTTCGATCCCTCTTCGCTTACCGCGTAGACAGTCAAACCCGACACAGCAAGTGCGGAAACCGCAAGCACAAGCTTTGCCGTCGTTGATGGTTTTTGGTTTTTCATGATTTTCCTTTGTGTGTTGGTGTTGCGACAAAGGACATACGCGGTCGGTAAAGCGTCGAGTGGAGATCACTTCTGGTCGCGATAACAAATACAAGCAGCGACAATGTGAACTTACGTTTACCGGTAACCCCGCTACCATCATTTTTCAATGTTTAGGCCGGAGGCTTTGCGTCCTTGCCTTTCAGCAAGTTTGCCCTAGAGAAATAATACCTGATGCAAAGGCGAAGTCAAGCAAAACCAGCTCATCTTCTCAATTAAATCTATTAAACTTTGTTAATTTAGTTGTTATCTAAGTATTTGATATTTAAAGATAAATACAGAAATACTAGGTTTGTTATCAGAGCTGAAACATCGTTTGAACAAACCCATATGAAGAAGGCAATAAGTACGAGCGTTCAACAAAAAATTCAACCCCGCGCGCCAAGCTTCGCCCCGTTACTTTTAAATAAACGCGTTTTCTTGATTCATTTGCGTGGTTGACATTTGGTGTTTGAAAGCTGGCTTACCCTTGTTCAAGGCCTCTTCTGCGCGTTTCAAAATAGTCTCTGCACTGTCGCCTTCTAACATGGTGGCAACACCGACACTTGCCGTCACGCGCAACTCTTTGCCTGAAAAAGGAATTGGCAAGGCGATCACCGTCTCTCTCGCGCGCGCCGCGATGCGAGCGGCAACCTCGGCGGAGGCATCTGGTAGCAGTACACAAAATTCTTCCGTGCCAAATCGTGCCAAACAATCGTAATCACGCGTCGCCCGCTTGACCCGTTTGGTCACTTCAATCAAAACAATATCGCTGGCATGGCGTCCGTAGTTTTCGCTGATTTGCTTGAGGTGATCAAGATCCAAAATCAGCACTGACAAGTTTTTGCCCAAGCGCCCGTGACGTTGAATTTCGTTACTACTGACGCGGATGAATTCTCGTCGATTAACGACGCCTGTCACTGGATCGGTAATGGCTTGTCGCTCAATTTCCATCTCTGCACTGAGGATTTTTTTTCGATAGCGATGCAAATACGCGCCAATTACATTTCCCGTATATGCACTGGTCAATAACATGACAGCCACACTCAAAATATAGGGGAGATTGTCTTTAACTTTTAACGCCAACGAAAAGAAACTTAGCACCAAAAAGAGCACCATTGCCGGACGTAAAGCGCCAACCGGTATCGGCAAGGCAATGAAGTAAATCATGCACATCCAGGCAGCAAAAAGATAATGCCCAAAGTAACTGGTGGGTAGCATCACATCGTTACTCAATTGCATGAGCAGCACAGCGGCGCTCCACAACGATACTTGGCGCGTCAAGGTCGCAAGATCGTAAATCGTGCTGAGTTTTTTCAATAGCCACCACGAATACCCAAAGATGAGAACTCGCACTGCCGAAATCGCCCAGAAGGCGCCGCTCATCACCAAAAGATAAAAATCAAGATATGCCAAAAGCGGCAAAGCCCACATCACCACCCTGACGACGCGCCGCGACTGAATACGATCTTGCTTTAAATAATGGAGACGATACACTTCGTCATTCACATCAGGATAATGGACAGCCACGGCGACCTCTCTTAAGCGTAGATTTAACCCAGATTTTCCATTAGGAATTGTGACGATGGCGGATGCATTTTTCGAGGCAGTTTTGTTGCGACTGAGACGCCAATAGCGAGCTATTGGCAACGAAGAGCAGCGAAAATGACCGAAAATGCGCCGCCAGATCACAAATAGCGCTGAAAGCGCGCCTACTGGAAAATCTGGGTTTAGGCGACATATTGATAAGTGAATTTATTATAATGTGATTAGACGGACGTTCTGTGATTTACGGATGCACGAGCGACACGAATTTTTGAATCGCATTTTTTTGCGCACGCCATTTTGATCGAAACCCGCTAAGTAGCGAAGCGGGGCCATCAAATCCACCTTTTTATTGAACACATTACACAAACACATGGATATTCTTCTTTACGACAACTGGGAACGCCAGCTTCGCACTTTTACACCCATCCACAAAGAGTGGGTTGGCTTGTACTGCTGCGGCCCAACGGTGTATGACTACGCCCATATTGGCAATCTACGCACCTATTTGTTTGAAGATTTTTTGCGTCGGACGCTTGAGTTCAATGGCCATCATGTACGGCACGTCGTCAACATTACCGACGTGGGTCACCTCGTCTCTGATGCTGATGATGGCGAAGACAAAATGGAAGCAGGCAGCAGGCGCACCGGTGAGTCTGCTTGGGATATCGCTGAAAAATACACGGTGGCATTTAAAGCAGACTGCGCGCTTTTGCACATTCGCGAGCCCCAGATTTGGTGCAAAGCGACCGATCATATCGCCGAACAGATCGCCTTTATCGCTGCCATTGAAGCAAAAGGCTTTTGCTATCAAACCAGTGATGGTGTGTATTTCGACACCTCAAAACAAGATGACTATGGCTATTTGGCACGTTTAAACCGTGCCGGTATCGAGGCTGGAAAGCGCGTGGATATTGGCGAGAAACGCAATGCGACCGATTTTGCTTTGTGGAAGATCAGCCCAAAGGATACGCAACGCCAAATGGAATGGGATAGCCCATGGGGGCGTGGCTTTCCTGGTTGGCATATTGAATGCTCGGCGATGTCCGCCAAATATTTAGAGCCTTGGTTTGATATCCATTGCGGCGGTGAAGATCACATTCCTATCCATCACACGAACGAAATCGCGCAAAACCAAGCTTGCTACAACACACGTTTAGCCAATTATTGGATGCACGGCTATTTCTTGCAAATTGATGCGGGGAAAATGTCTAAATCGAGCGGTGACTTTCTGCGCTTGCAAACAGTGATTGATCAAGGCTACGACCCGTTAGCTTATCGTTTGCTCTGTCTTTCTGCACATTACCGCAGCCAGTTAAATTTTAGCTGGGACGCATTAAAAGCTGCCCAAACAGGTTTAAACCGCTTGCGCGAATCGTATTTTGCAATGCCTGCTGGCGGCAGTGCCAACGAAGAATTTGCCCAACGTTTTCTGCACGAAATCAATCAAGACCTGAATTTACCGAAAGGCTTGGCATTGGCTTGGGAAGTATTGAAATCAGACTTATCAGACGCAGATAAAAAAGCAACTATCACCCATTTTGATTTGGTATTGGGCTTAGAGCTCGCCCAATGGCAACCCAAAGAGGCCGAACTTCCAGCCGAAGTGATCGCTCTCATGGAACAGCGCAAGCAAAGCCGCGCCAACAAAAATTGGGCGGAGTCAGATCGCCTGCGCAATGAGATCAATGCGCTTGGTTATGATGTTGAAGATAGTGCGGCTGGTATGAGTGCAAAACCGCGCGCCGGGGTGTCGGTCTAAAGAAGACGCAGCGGGCAATTCATCGCCACGTGGATGAATGCTCGCTACACTTCGGCTACCGTTCTTGCGCCACTTTTTCGCCTGGTTGAACGGTTGAGATCAACCTCTCTGGCGCTAACAAACCCAATTCAGTCACCAAACCTGAACCAATGAGCTTCGCTTGCGCCTCCCCTGCAACAAGACCATAGACACGCACACGACCCAAGTAGTCCGGCAAGTGAAGTCCCTCTTTTCCCATCGCCAAGCGTTGCCCTTGTAGAAAACGGCGCGCTAATTCCTGATTCAAATCAATCGATGGAAAACTCGATAAAAGCGCGTCAACCGGTGCGAGTAAGGCCAATCTCTGGGCGTCTTCCAACTGCGCTAATGCGTCAAGCTCAATGCTATTTTCCAGAGTGAGATGGCCAACCGCTGTGCGCCTTAACTGGTTTAAATGTGCGCCGCAGCCAAGCGCAGCGCCAATGTCCTCGCCTAACACGCGGATGTAGGTGCCTTTAGAACAGCAAACATTCAAGGTGAGGAATGGTGCGTCGTAACTCACTAATTCAAGACGATGGATTCGCACCGGGCGCGCAACGCGCTCTAGCGTGATGCCTTCCCGCGCATACTCGTAGTACGCCTTACCGTCGCGTTTGAGGGCGGAATACATGGGTGGAACTTGTAAAATATCGCCAATAAATTGCGGCAGAATCTGGCGAACTTGTTCTTCTGTCACGCTAACAGGCATCGATGCTGTCACGTCGCCTTCGGTGTCGCCGGTGGTCGTTTGCACGCCAAGGTGCACCACCGTTTGGTAGGTTTTATCTGCTTCAAGTAAGTCTTGCGAAAACTTCGTCGCCTCGCCAAAACATAAGGGGAGTAAGCCCGTCGCAAACGGGTCGAGCGTGCCAGTGTGTCCTGCTTTTAATGCGTTCAATAAGCGCTTTGCTTTAATTAATGCGTCGTTACTCGACCAGGTGACTGGTTTATCAAGCAGCAACACACCGTCGACGACGTTACGTTTTATTTTTTTTACTTGCATAGCGTGTGAAAGTTAACTCGTCAAAGAGACGGCGAGCGCAGAAACTTTGCGGTTTTGTTCTAGGCCGAATCTCTTTTCGCGATACCTATTCCATTTCCAAATCAATTATGTCTAGGCGACGAGCCGCAGACAATGCTGTAGCACGGCAAGGCGAAGGCAACAACGACACAATTGAATTAGAAATGGATTTACTCCTTGGGCTCGCCAAGGTCGTCATCTTTTGACCTTGTGGCATTTGCTTCGTCGATTAATTTGGACATAGCCATGCCACGCATTGTTGACGTGTCATGCACAAAATGAAGTTGCGGCAGCGTATGAATCCGTAAGCGCAATCCAAGTTGGTTGCGCAAAAACCCAGCAGCTTTATTGAGACCTTCAAGCGCGTTCTTGATCGCAACTGGGTCGTCAGCCAGACTAGTAAAAAATACTTTCGCGTGCGCGTAGTCGGGCGTCAAACTGACTTCCGTCAAGGTAATCATACCGACGCGAGGGTCTTTTAGTTCCGACCAAATGATCTCCGCCAAGTCGCGTTGAATTTGGTCAGCAACGCGCAAGCCGCGCGCGGGGATGGATTTACTATTTTTTGCCATATGTACTATCGAAAATAAACAACGACCTGAAATGGGTATTCAAGCCAAAAAAATGAGGGTAACTGTTTCATTACGTTCGCATCCGTCGCTCAAACCGCAGAAGCACGTAGTCTCACTATAGTCAGAAATTTAAAACACTGAATCTCTGAATTTCGATGCGAGCTTTAGTTTTTGTCGTGTTTTAGCTTTATGCTTAGCGCCTATCCATATACTCATATACGTATTTTTTTAAAACGCCTAAATTAAAGGCGCAAAGATAAAATAAATATTTGAAATAATGGGAGTATGTGATTAACTCGCGGAAAAACTTTTCAAACACTGGTAATCTTGCAGAAACGATTCGCCAATGCAGCAGCTTTAAAAATCTAACACCGCCAAACAACAATGGTGGCAACAGCCACCATTGTTTGCTTAAAAACAAGCGTCAAATTTACAGGCTACGTGCGATCTCTTGGACTTCAAATACTTCGAGCATATCGCCCACTTGAATATCGTTGTATGCCTTCAGTGACAAGCCGCACTCCATACCGGCTTTAACTTCTTTCGCATCGTCTTTGTAACGCTTCAACGAATCCAATTCACCTGTCCAAGTCACGACATTGTTACGCAACAAGCGTACCGATGAAGTGCGTTTCACAGTGCCTTCGGTGACCAAGCAACCCGCAATCGAACCAACTTTGCTGACCGTAAATACTTGGCGAATTTCAACCATACCAATGACAGTTTCGCGCTGTTCCGGTGCCAACATGCCTGATAAGGCCGCTTTGATCTCATCCACTGCATCGTAAATGATGTTGTAGTAGCGAATATCCACACCGTTAGATTCAGCCAACTTACGCGCCGACGCATCAGCCCGTGTGTTAAAGCCAATGATGACCGCTTTCGAGGCCACGGCTAAGTTCACGTCAGACTCCGAAATACCGCCCACTGCAGCGTGTACCACTTGTACGCGAACTTCGGCAGTGGAAAGTTTAACCAACGACTGAACCAACGCTTCTTGTGAACCTTGTACGTCCGTTTTAACAATGATAGGCAAGTTCTTGAGTTCGCCTTCGCCCATTTGCTCGAACATATTTTCGAGCTTCGCAGCTTGCTGTTTAGCCAGCTTGACGTCGCGATACTTACCTTGACGGAACAACGCAATTTCACGCGCTTTGCGCTCATCAACCATCACCATCAGTTCTTCACCAGCCGCAGGTACTTCCGTCAAACCTTGAATTTCTACTGGAATAGATGGACCTGCTTCGCTGATGTTTTTACCGTTTTCATCCAACATTGCACGCACACGACCATACGAGGAGCCGGCTAGAACCACATCGCCACGCTTCAAGGTACCCGATTGCACCAAAATTGTGGCAACTGTTCCGCGCCCTTTATCTAGACGTGATTCAATCACCAAACCTTTTGCAGGGGCATCTTTTGGCGCTTTTAGTTCTAAGACCTCAGCCTGCAACAAAACGTTTTC
>CAYPNW010000030.1:0-6973 GCA_964411965.1 uncultured Burkholderiaceae bacterium | reverse complement strand
CGCATTGCCGTAAAGGCTTCGTGTCCAGGGGTATCCAAGAAAGTGATCATGCCACGTGGGGTTTCCACGTGGTAGGCACCAATATGTTGGGTAATACCACCAGCTTCGCCAGAGGCAACTTTTGCGCGGCGAATATAGTCAAGTAGCGACGTCTTACCATGATCGACGTGTCCCATGACAGTGACAACCGGCGCGCGCGATGAAGACTCATACTCGGCGTGTTCCGCTACGTCTGTCAACATTGCTTCAGGATCATCAATCTTGGCTGAGAACGCCTTATGTCCCATTTCTTCGACCAAAATCATGGCCGTTTCTTGGTCTAACACTTGGTTGATCGTGCACATTTGCCCCAATTTCATCAAGTGTTTGATGACTTCAGAGGCTTTGACCGACATCTTATGCGCCAATTCCGCGACGGTAATGGTTTCCGGCACGTGTACATCTTTCACAACAGCTTCTACAGGCGCTTGGAAATTGGTATCGCGTTGTTCTTCTTGCTGATTATTGCGGCGACCTTTTGGCCCACCTTTCCAACCTTCGCGCACTGGTGCCGCGTTACCACGGGTTTTAATACCACCACGTTTTTTCGCATCTTCTTGCCAGGTCGACGAAACATTGGCCGATTTAATTGATTTCTTATCGACTACGACTGCTTTGTCGTCTTTCTTTTCTGACGACGCTTTTTTCTCGCCCGTCTTTTTATCAACAGGCTTATGCAGCGTGCCTTCCGCTACTTTTGGAGCGACCACAGGCTCTGGCGCTTTGGCTGGCCGACGCGCCGCATTCATCATCTCTTTGATTTGCGCGACTTCGTCAGCCACTTTCTTCCGCGCGACTTCCGTTACAGCGACACGTTGCGCTGCTTCTTTCGCATCTGAAGCGGTTTTCTTCTTTGCCGTTTCTGCGCTTGCACGTTTCTTTTCTTCGTCAGCCGCACTGCTCACCGCTGCGTTCTTTTTACTTGCTTTGACAGGTGCTTCGTCAGCATTCTTGGCGATTTCTACTTCTGCAGTTTCAGCTTCAGCTTTTGCTAACGCAGCAGCGGCGATTTCAGCTTCACGCATGGCTTGTGCTTGCGCTTCTTTTTCCGCTTCAAGTTTTTCTAGATGCTTCTGCTTCTCTAGCAATTCCGCTTCTTGCCGCGCGATCATCTCAGCTTCAAGGCGCGCAGCCTCTTCCAAGCGAGCGACTTTCGCTGCATCGACCGCGGGCGCTTTTGGCGCCTCTTCAGGAGCAGCCTCATCCCGCTTCACAAAAGTACGTTTCTTACGAACCTCAACCTGGATCGTGCGAGATTTACCGGTAGCATCCGCTTGCTTAATTTCGGTCGTTTCTTTGCGCGTCAGCGTAATTTTTTTCTTCTCAACATCCGCCTTTACACCATGAGAACGACGTAAGTGTTCCAGAAGCTTATCTTTATCTTCTTTCGACAATACGTCAGACGTCGAGCTTTTGCTCACGCCAGCTGCCTGCAATTGCGTTAGCAACAAATCGCCCGACATTTTTAGCTCGGTGGCAAATTGAGCTACATTAGTACTCGCCATTCAGTCCTCTTTTTCTCTGTGCGCTTTTTCAACGCAATAAAACGCTTCAATTGATCGTGCTAGTACTTATTTCGCTTCAACTATTTTCCAAGCAGCAGCGGCCAAAGCTTTGGCATGATCATCATATTTCGCGTCAATGAGTTTCATTTCATCATCAGAAACGTCTTCAAATCCGTTTTGAATCAATTGACGAGCACGATCTGTCGACAAGGCCAAAATTGCGCCAAATTCGTCATACGCTAAACTAGCAAACGTGGCCAAAGTCTTCACGCCAGCCAGACCTAGCTTGCCGGCTGTAACACGACTCATACCGTCAAGATTAATCAACGCATCTTCTACACCATCGACGCCCTCTTCAGAGGCGATTGCTTCCGTCAGCAATGCATCACGAGCACGATTACGCAACTCATTGACGGTATCTTCGTCGAGCGCGTCAATTTCCAGCATTTCGCTAATTGGCACATAGGCAATTTCTTCCAAGCTGGAGAAGCCCTCATCCACCAAAATATCGGCTACTTCTTGATCAACGTCTAATTTTTCCATGAAGAGAATGCGAATACCAGCCGTCTCTTGCTCTGCTTTATTTGCAGATTCTTCGGCCGTCATGATATTGATTTTCCAACCGGTCAATTCTGCCGCGAGACGCACGTTTTGGCCGCTTCGTCCAATCGCAATCGCTAAATTTTCCTCATCAACTACCACATCCATGCCGTGTTTTTCTTCATCAACCACAATTGAAGAAACATTTGCCGGTGCCAACGCACCAATCACAAACTGCGCAGGATCATCCGACCACAGCACTATATCGACGCGCTCGCCACCCAACTCGCCTGTTACCGCTTGAACACGAGAACCACGCATACCGACGCAAGTACCAATAGGATCAATCCGCTTATCATCAGTGTGCACAGCAATTTTTGCGCGCACACCAGGGTCGCGTGCAGCCGACTTAATGACGAGTGAACCTTGTTCGATCTCCGGCACTTCCAATTCAAACAACTTCATGATGAATTCAGGCGCCGTGCGTGACAAGATTACTTGAGGTCCACGGGCATTACGATCAATGCGCAAAATGTAAGCACGTACACGATCTCCGACACGTAGATTTTCTTTTGGAATCATCTGGTCGCGCGGCAAACGTGCTTCAATTTTGCCGGATTCAACAACGGCTTCGCCACGCTCCATGCGCTTAATGGTACCTGTCACTAATGCGTCGCCACGCTCCAAAAAGTCAGCCAAAATCTGTTCGCGCTCAGCATCCCGAATACGCTGCAAGACGACTTGCTTGGTATCCTGCGCAAAACGACGACCCAGTTCGACAGATTCAATCGGCTCTTCGATGTATTCATCGACTTCAATATCAGGGTATTGCTCTAGGGCCTCAAAGTGCAAAATCTCTTGATCGGGCAATTGCAAGCCAGCATCATCAGCAACAACATGCCAACGCCTAAACGAGCTATATTCACCCGTAGCACGATCAACTTCGACGCGAATATCGACTTCACCCTCATAACGCTTTTTTGTAGCCTGCGCTAACGCATGCTCAAGGGCACTAAAGACGATATCCTCATCCACGTTTTTTTCACGCGCCAGCACATCAACCAACAATAAAACTTCGCGACTCATGCTTTGCGACTCCTAAAATCCACTTGCGGCACCAAACGTGCCTTATCCACATCAGCGAGGGTAAATTCCAACATCGCTGCCCCGTCTTTTCCTTCAAACTCCAACTTCAAAGTATCGCCCTCAACTTCTTGCAATACGCCTTCAAAATTCTTCCGATTAAATGCATCAGGCATTGGCAAGCGCAACTTGACCGCCATCCGCTCGCCAACAAACCGTTCGAAATCAGCCATCTTTTTTAGCGGCCTATCTAAGCCTGGCGAGGAAACTTCAAGTCGCTCATAGTTGACGTTTTCAATCGTCAACACATGCGAGAGCTGATGACTTACTTTCGCACAATCCTCTACTGTAACGTGGCCCTTATCGAGATCAGCGGGCAAAAAATCAATGAACACGCGAAACAATCCTCGCTCACCCAGCTCAAAATCAACTAGATCGTAACCAGTTCCATTTACTGTCGTTTCAATTAAGTCAAGCAATCGCACAAAATCCTCGATTCGTAAGTGAAGGCACTTGCCGATTTACCATGGAGAAAAGCGCCAACAAAAAAAAATGGGCAACAGCCCATCTCTTTTTTGTAGCGCCTCGCATCAAAGTACCGCCAAGGAATGCCAGCTAACTCTAAGATTATAAACGAATTTATGCCTTGTCGCAATGAAAACCAAGGCCAAATTGCCTCTAAAAAGACTCAAACATTCTTTGAACGGCGTCGCGCGGCTATTCCTTGACCAATTGCTTGCCCGCTGCCGCGCGTTGTGCCACTTCTACGTGGCTGTGCAGTTGTAGGGAAGCCAAGCGCCGTTTGTAATGGATCTGGCTGACGGCTGCGCTTTTTACGGGTATCGTTGGTACCGTTACGTCCGCCACTAACATTGCCAGCATTGCCACTTGAAGCATTACCATTGCGATCCGCGAACTGCGCGCGATTGCCAAATTCACCACGCGACGCTTGTCCAAATGGACGCCCTTGCGCCTTATCAAACGAGTTACCTGCACCAATTTTATTGCCGTTGGGTCGAGCTCCTTTTGAGCCGCTAGAAGGCTTGTCAGTAGCAGTTTTCTCCAGACCACTCACTTTGAGCAGCGCACGTACAGCATCCTCGCCTAATTCATCCCAGCGCCCACGTTTTAAACCCGAAGGTAGGGTCATTACGCCGTAACGTGTTCTGATGAGGCGCGAAACCGTTAACCCTACCGCCTCAAACATACGTCGCACTTCGCGATTTCGTCCCTCACCAATGATCACGCGGTACCACTTGTTGACGCCTTCTCCGCCACCGTCCATGATTTTCGAAAACTGTGCCAAACCATCTTCGAGTTCGACCCCGGCCAACAATTTCTGCCGCATACCTTCTTCGAGATCACCTAGCGTACGCACTGCATATTCGCGTTCGATGCCATAGCGCGGATGCATCAGGCGATTCGCCAAATCACCTGACGTGGTGAACAGCAGCAAACCTTCGGTGTTGTAATCTAGGCGGCCCACGGCAAGCCACTTACCCACCTTCATTTGCGGCAAGCTATCAAACACAGACTGCCTACCTTCTGGGTCATGCATGCTGACAATTTCTCCCGCTGGTTTGTGGTACACCAAGACGCGAGGCGGTTTTTTACTTACTTTGCGTTGAATTAATTTCCCATTAATCCGCACTTGATCAGTAGGCAATATACGCTGCCCAATATGGGCTGGCTCACCGTTTACGGAAACTCTACCGGCGACGATCAAATCTTCCATATCACGACGGGAACCTAGCCCTGCTTCAGCCAACACTTTATGCAATTTGGGTGCATCATCATCTGCCGTTAAATCGCGACGGACGGGCTTCGCATTTCGCCCTTTATCAGCGCTGGCAGTAACAACGGTATCGAACGATTCTGAAGTAACGAAGCTAAAAACCTCATCCGCGTTATTCCCCGACTGGCGCGGAACTTGTCGAGGGTTTTGATTTCTCCCTTGTGATTGGGGTTCACCGCTGCGCGCATTTTTCCCATGAGTCTGTCGAGCACCACGCTTGTCGTTGAAAGGGCGTCGCTCTTCGCGCTTAGCATGAGCAGAATTTGCCTCCCGTGGTGTCGAAGACGCACTTTGCCGCGTCGCAACTACTGTGCTCTGCTCAGATGCCTCGCCGGCATCACTTTTCAATGCATTCGCAGGCATACTTACGCCACTGTTTGCTTCGAACTCCTCTTTTGGCTTACGCGGCAAGCGAGGGCGTCTTGTCTGTGCAATCGACTTCGCCGAGTGTGTTAATGCGGTGGATGGTGTAATTGCATTCGCACTTGGCTCATCAGGTTGTCGAGCACTATCGACATCGCTTTGCACCGCCCCTGTCAACGCGGGTTCTTTCACCTTATTTGGTGCACGTCGCAAGTTACGTGGGCCGCGCACCACTCGCTTCGCTGGGCGAGTAGCACCTTCGGCGTCATTATTGGCGGGGGTGTCGGGTTTTTGATCGTCAGGATTCTTTGTATTCATTGTTCAATTGATTCGTTAGATTTACGGCTTAAAACGGAGATTCTGCGATTAAAAAATATGAGTTAAATTGCGCCGCGCATTACAGTGGATTGTGGTCATCAGGAGGATTACCGAAATCCAAACTAGACGAGCTCTGTTCGGGCATCATTTCGCTTATGGGTAAAGCGTTTATGGCATCGTCAATTGGTTCGTTGTTCTGTGTCAGGTCTAATTCTGCTGGGGGGTCGTCAGTTTCAAGATTTGACTTGTTTGACTCACCAAACGAAAGCCCGCGCGCTCCATCTTTTTTGGGCAGCGTGTCTTGCTCCAAGCAGTCTTCAGTGAACAACTCTTTTGTTGGGTTCGCATTTGGCTCTTGCTCTTCGCCAAAATGACCTGCCACTAACTGATCCAATCTCGCCAACTGCGCTTGCTGCATTTCATCGGCATCATTGCCACTGACGTGCTGCAATGCAGGTAGCTGATCTAAAGAACTCAGCCCAAGATCCTCTAGAAACTGTTTTGTTGTTGCGAATAATGCTGGCCTTCCCGGCACATCTCGCTGGCCAATTGTTTCAATCCAACCTCGATCTTCAAGCGACTTTATCATCTGAGAAGCAACAGTCACGCCGCGAATTTCTTCAATATCGCCTCGCGTAACGGGCTGACGATAGGCGATGATGGCCAAAGTTTCTAGAGCGGCACGCGAATATTTTGGCGGCTTTTCTGGGTTTAAACGATCAATGTACATGCGCATTTCAGGGCGACTCTGGAAACGCCATCCCGTTGCGATACTCACCAACTCAATCCCCTTGTCAGACCAATCCTGTTTGATCTCAGTGAGCATGATTTGCAATGATTCGGTACTGATCACATCATCAGACGCTATTGACTGATCAACATCGTGATACAGCTTTTTCATTGTATTAATCGTGAGTGGCTCGTGCGCGCACAACAAGGCGGTTTCGAGAACTCGCTTAGCCTCAACTGTATTCATGCAAACTCTTTAGAACGTGGTATTGATTTAAACCATGCGGCAAACACGAACCACAATTGTCATACTCGGTTTAGTTCGTTGATTTTTGCAGCACATCATGCGTGCTTGACGGATCAGCCTGCGATATCCGAGCTCGAAAAGTTTTTTACCAACTGCAAAAAACTGAGTAAAAAATTCGGAAAAGACAGTCAATCAATTTGGGTGATACTCGATTGTAGTCCAGAAAACCGAGATTACCGCAAATTTTAAATAATGCTCAAAAAAAAAGCCACGAAACACGTGGCTTTTTCTATAAAACTGGTTGCGGGGGCAGGATTTGAACCTACGACCTTCGGGTTATGAGCCCGACGAGCT
>CAYPNW010000029.1:12837-17340 GCA_964411965.1 uncultured Burkholderiaceae bacterium | reverse complement strand
TTTGTGTCGCCTTTGTTGATATTGCCGGCAACATCTTTAGACCAGATCGAACGAATTTTTGTGTCTAAGTTGAAGTAAAGTTTGCCATCGACGATGTCATAAACGTCTGGATCAGCCACGAATTTTTTACCAACTGATGCACCGTAAGCGCAATAGCCGCCGTAGGCTGGTAAATATTTTTGTGGATTGGCTTCAAAGGTTTTTTTGTTCGCATCGCTAGTGAACAAATAATCAACGCCGTCTACTGTCGCCACGTGGTGGCCAGTGCCTTTGGATGGCTTTTCGCTTGTGAAGAAGGTAGTCAAATCGTAACCAGATGCACCGATTACGCTGTTTGCAACGGTGTCAGCCATGCTCACGCTAGGTACAGCTACGAACGACAAGGCAGCAGCGCCAGACAACAATAAAACCTTAAACTTGCTTACGAAAGATGAAAAACTAGTCATGATTGTTTCCTTTAAAAGTGGTTACAACGGGAATGGTGAAACCAATCTAGGTGTCTAAGCTGGTTTCTCTGTTTATCCGCTTCGCCCCACGCGAAGCGAATAACCAGCATCTTAGTCCCACCCATAAAATAAAAGAATAACCAATAAATGTAATTTATTATTCCGTTTAATGGAATATAAGTAGCTGGTGCTTAACCCGCTTTTTCATTACCAAGTAATATTGTTACAGCACACTAAAGAGCCAATTTGGGCATTAATCATCTCGTTGTTAACGGACCCCTTATGCGCATACTTCTAAATCCCGCCATTGTGTTGATGCGCAAACTTCGTTTGCTGCCGAAGTTCGCGATAGTTTGTGTCTTGTTTGTCGCACCCGCGATCTTGGTTACCGGCCTGTTAGTCAAAGAATTGAATAAATCGATCGCGTTTACCGAGCGCGAGCAGATAGGCGTACAAACGGTGCAGCAAGTGCAAGAGATTCTGCGCCTAGCGCAACATCATCGCGCGCAACGACATTTGGCCTTAGCGGGAAACGCAGCGGCGCTCACCGAGGCTGCAAAGATTCAGGACGATATCAGCAAAAAAATATCGGTCTTGAGTGGTGCGAGCGGTATTGCCGAAAAATTAGGCGTTCAAACGCTCGCCAACGAGTTAAAGCAATCGTGGGAGACGTTGGCCAAAAAAATTCCTAACACTAAGGGTAAAGAAAGCTTTACCGATCATTCCAAATTTATCGATCAGATCATTGCGTTCAACACACAAATTGCTGACCGGTCTAATCTCACACTTGATCCGCAAGTTGAAACCAATTACTTGATTGCGCTTTTTAACAAATCGTTTCCTGAAATCGCGAATCAAGTTGCCGAGATCGCTGCACGAGGCGCACCATATATCGACACAGCCTTGTTAGAGCCGAATGAAGATGTGTTAATCAACGCCACGGTTTTGCTTTCCACGCGTGATATGAGCCGGATTCCCGCACAACTCGAAGCGACATATCGGGAGAATCCAAGTTTCAAAGTCACACTCGATCCGCAAAAAGTTGTTTTAACGCAGAATCAAGAATTTCTTGAGCGGACGAAAAACGAAATCTTGTCGTCTGTGAACCAAACCAGTGGCACCGAATATCTCAAAGCGGGCTTAAAGAGCGTCGACGCATGGTACGGTTTTAGTAACGTCACTGCAGGCCTCATCAATAACGCACTCAAAACCAGAATAGAACGTGAAACACTGCAACGTAATTTGGCATTGGCGGCGATTTTATTATGCGTTTTGTTTGCGGCATATTTACTAGCCGGATTCTATGTTTCGTTCTCCTACGAAATCAACCGCCTGCATGCCGCAGTGGCAAGTGTGGCAGGTGGCGACCTTGTGAGTCGAACGAATTCCACTGGCCGCGATGAAATCGCAAAGCTCCTCAATGCCTTCGACGGCATGCGTGAAATTTTGGCCAGCTTGGTTTATGAAATTAGACAAGGTACTGAGTCAATCGATACCGCGTCGCGCGAAATTTCTTTGGGCAACGCCGATTTATCCAATCGTACTGAGCAACAAGCAAATTCCTTGCAAGAGACAGCCTCGTTCATGCGCGAGCTTACCGAAACCGTGATGCAAAACACAAGTAGTACCAAACAAGGCAATCAGAACGCGATTACGGCTTCGTCAGTGGCAAAGAATAGCGGTGAAGCGGTGAACCAAATGATTTTAATGATGGATGCGATTCAGGTCTCATCGCGCAAAATTAGTGACATTATCGGTGTCATTGACAGCATTGCATTTCAAACCAACATTCTCGCCTTAAACGCGGCAGTTGAAGCGGCGCGCGCGGGTGAGCAAGGCCGAGGCTTTGCAGTGGTGGCAACGGAAGTGCGCAATTTAGCGCAACGTTCTGCAGGCGCAGCGCGTGAAATCAAAGCCTTAATCTCCACCTCGGTCGAGCAAGTGAATGCGGGTAATAAACAAGTGTTAGCTGCAGGCAATACCATGCAACAAGTGGTGCAATCAATTGACGCCGTGAGTAGCAATATGCAGGCAATTTCAGCAGCAACCGTCGATCAGCAAGAGGATATTGAACACGTCAACCAAGCTATTTTGCGATTGGATGAAATCACCCAACAAAATGCTGCCTTAGTAGAAGAAGCGGCCGCTGCAGCAGATAGCATGCACAGCCAGGCGGTGAAATTAAGCCATGCGGTGGCAGCCTTCAAGATCGATCATCAAGGTCAGCATGAGCAACAGCAAGCTGTGCTTGTGCAAGGTGCTAGTGATTCGTCTCACCGTGCAGTTGATGAGGAGCGCGCCTCGCGTCCTCAACGTGTCCAGCCGAAACGTGTGCGCCTTGTAGGCCATCGTTGAGAAGGCAGGCGGCTGAGCAACGCAGTTTTTAGTCGGGAAACAGAAAACGCTTTTTCATTAGAGCCGGTATTTGCTCTGGCGGCAGTGGTTTGGAGACAAAGTAACCTTGGATTTCGTCACATTGCAACTCGCGTAATTTATCTAGTTGTTCTCTCGTTTCCACACCTTCTGCTACCACCGTCATATCAAGCGCGTGCGCCATCGACACGATCGCCTTGAAAAATATTTCACCTTGCTTGTTTTTTACCAGTTCGTTGGTAAACACGCGGTCGATCTTTAAGACATCCATGTCGAGTCTTTGTAACTGCGAAAGCGAGGAATAACCGGTGCCAAAATCATCGACCAATAACTCCAAACCCAGGCTACGAATTGCAGCGAGTTCAGCAATAATTTGATTGTCTTCTCCCATCATCGACGATTCAGTAATTTCGACTTCGAGATAATGAGGGTGGATGTCGTAACTACTCAAATTACTGCTAAGTTTTTTGTGTAAATCACCCGCTTGAAATTGTCGTGCAGAGACGTTGATGGAAACGGGTATCAAATTCAAACCTTCATTCTTCCATTGCTGTAATTGCGCGCAAGCCTTGGTAATAACCGCATCACCAAGGCGCAAAATCAGACCTGTGCTTTCCGCCAAAGGTATGAAATCTAATGGCGAAATCATGCCCCGCTCTGGATGTATCCAGCGTATCAGTGCTTCCATGCTGGTGAGCTCGCCAGTCACGGTATTCACTCGTGGTTGGTAGTGCAAAACAAATTGGTCCAGGTCTAATGCCTGTACCAACGCCTGTTCCATCTCCACCCGTGCTTTGATGCGCGCGTAAAGCTCCGGTTTGTAAAAATTAAAATGCCCCTTGCCAGCAGCCTTCACAGAGTACATCGCAATGTCTGCGTTTTTTAGCAAGGTTTCGGCATCGTCGCCATCCTTGGGAGAGAGGCTAATACCAATCGATGCGCCGACTAATAACTTGCCACCATTCCACCAAAAAGGCTGTTTGAACGCATCGATAATGCGCTCGGCCACGCGCCTAGGCTCACTTTCCTGTTGCACTGGTTCGAGTGCGACCAGGAACTCGTCACCACCGAGTCTGACTACGTTATCGCTAGGACGTAAAACCGATTGCAAGCGCGAGGCGACCGATTTGAGAAGGTGGTCACCAGCAGCGTGCCCTTCCGTATCGTTAATGTTCTTGAAGCCGTCTAGATCAATAAAAAGCAAACCGAGCATTTGCCCCTGAACCCGCGCACGCGCCAAGGCATCGGGTAAATAATTGAGCAGCCAATGACGATTGTAGAGGCCTGTTAGACCATCATGATTTGCCAAACGAATGAACTCTTGTTCGGACTGTTTCTTGGAGCTGATATCACGTATCGTCACCGCCAAGCCCGATCCAGAGCGCGCCAAGCGGCGTCGTGCCCAAGCGAATCCGATCGGGCTATCAGGCGAGACTTCATACTCGTCTTCATAGAAACCCGTTTCCATCGCATTCGAATAAATACCAAGCAGGGTTTTGAAATAATTTTCGTTTTGCAACGAAGACATATTGACGCCAATAAGCTCTTCCCGATTCAATCCAAAAAAGCCCGCGCCGCGTTCATTGCAATCGATATATTGGAAGTCGACAATCGCGCCGCTTTGATTGCGTACGGCTTTCACCATGTAAAAACCGTCTTCCGTTCCTTCCGTTGCCAATCGATA
>CAYPNW010000029.1:0-12737 GCA_964411965.1 uncultured Burkholderiaceae bacterium | reverse complement strand
CGCCTTGTGAAATGAATCACCGGCTTACCAGAACTATTGACCACACCTGGCAGCACGATCTGCAACGCGCTCGAATTATTATGCTTATGAAAAAACAGCATCTTTTTTATGGCGAGATCTTGCCATTGCTCCATCGGTGCCGTTGAGGTGCGAGGCACGCCGTACTTATCAATCACTGCGACGAAGGCAAATTGCGAGGCCGTAAATAATCCCTGAACGCGCAAATCTTCTAACAAAAGTGCGCCCTTTGTGGTTTCCCAATCGTAACGCACGTGGTTACTCACTTGGTCGATTTGCTCTAAGGTGCGAGTTAAGTATTGCGCGTAAGCGTGAGACAACGCTGCTACATTTTTAAGCGCATTTTGTTGTAAATTTTTTTTACTCTCACTAATTTTTGAGAGGTGAATCGCCCAGACGACGCTGATGAGGAGCAAGAAAGCGATGGGCCAGATGATGATTCTTAGAAAATTTTCCTTAAGAAATACGATCGATTTCTTGGACATGAAATTTTTCGCAAAGTATTCCCTGTCATTCGCCATGTTTGCGCAAGACTTCGAAGTGGTAAAAGCGAGTAGCTTAACCTATTTTTTGCTTAGTAGTAGCGTGATGCGCTGTAGGATTAAGTGCGCAAAAATAGCCGCGAAACTTTATTGTCTTGCAGGTATCAATTAACGACTAAATGAGCTCTTTCTTGCTGAACTTGCGGACAAAAAAAGCGCAACAAAGCATTGTTTACTGCTTTGTTGCGCTGACTCACGCTATATATCTATGCTGCTTTGGTGAGCGCTTTTCACTGTATCTCTAACGCTTTATACCCATTTCCGCGAAGTTTCTATACGTGGCATCACGAAAGCTTATGCTGGCCACCCCTTGTTGACAGTGTGGACCATCGGGGCTTTGAAACTGCACGGTGATGCTGGCATTTTGGTTTTTAAGACGAAAAGTAATCATCTCACTCGATGGCTTACCACTCACCAAAGGGCGTGTTTCTATCGTTACGTCATTGATGCTTATATTGTTCATGATGAGATTTATTTTTGGCCGGCTTGCCGCATCGTTGTCGTCAAAACAGCCGTGGAAAGCTTTCACCTCATGTGTGCCGTTACTTGGGCTGTACACATAGTTCTGGTTGCCAGCTATCGCCGAGACACTCAGACCTAAGCAAGCCGTTGTGAGTAATAGTTTGATCAGTTTATGCATGGTACTCTTTCTGAAATAGGTTTAATCGTGAATGAAATGTGTGCAGCAATCAATTGATGGTGATGCTACCGCTATTCACGTACCAGTAATGTGTCGTGCCGCCGCTTCCTACCCACGTCGACACATTAAACGTATTCGTCCCTGCACTTGTGCCTGCAATTTGGTACACGTTGAGTGCACGTCCGCCCACATTCCAAGTTAAAGAGCTGCCCGCCCGCAGAGTCTCTGGTGCGCCTGTTGCTTTAACAAAGTTGGCATTCCCTGAGCCGAAGACTTTGGCAATGCCTGTGCTGTCAATCGCTACTGCCGTCGCCTCATCCGCAGAGATGCCGTGTACGGTTTGCCATGTCACTCCGTAGTTGTAAATGGTGCTGGCGAGGAAAGAAGTCAAGCGTGGTTGTCGTGCGCGTTGTGCAAAATGAGGTTCCGTGACAAGGTTGGGTAACAGGGAATTGGTCAGGAAGTTATTACCGATTTGAACCCCAGTTGGATTACTTAAAACGGAACTATTCTCAGCCGCACCACCAGGATGGTAGTACTGCCCCATAATTGCCATACCCGCACTGGTGCCACCTACAGGTGCTTTCTTTGTGGTGATCAAATAATTCAATGCGTTACCTACGCCTTGTCCATTAAAGTAGTTAATGTAATCGGCTTGGTTGCCGCCAGCTAAAAATACCGCTCCCGCATTCCGTATGGTTTGTACCACACAGGCATCATTCGCTTGTGATGTGCTGGTAATCAATAAGGTTCGTACGGAGTTAACGCCACCTAAGCCGTAAATATAATCGTTGTAGGCATTGGTCCCCGTTGACCGGATGACGACAAAATCGCCGCCACCGGATTTGTTGATCATCCATTTGATCGCTTCATCAACATCGGTGCCGCCGCCCATCAAGACAGTACCGCCAGTGGTGGCAGTAATTTTAGGTGTGGCGTTACCTGTTAAGCCAAGATTAACAGCGCTTGGCAAAGTACATGCTGTACCGCCGCCTGCGCCACCCCCTGTACCGCCACCCGTACCACCGGAAGAAGGGAAAGTCACATTTAAGGTGTAGCTGCCAGTGCCCGTGTAATTTTTCACGCGGACGTAGTAAGTACCCGCTGATGGTGCTGTGTAACTACCAACTTCTGGGTTGTTTTTGGTTGAACGTGACGCGACGTAAGTGCCTGTCGCTGGGTACAGATACCAATCAAGATCAATACCACTTGCATGCGACAAGCTGATGTTTATGACGCCGCCCGCAGTGAGGTCAAGCTTGTACCAATCATAGTCAGTCGAGGACGAAATGCTTCCTGTCACGCTGGTTCCCGAGCATAAGCCTGTGTTGGCACGGGTGTCGGAATTATTGGGTTCGGCTTCCGCGGTGAGGCACGCGGCAAAGCTTGATTGGCTCAGTATAAAAAAGCACAAAGCCACAGCTTTGCGCGGTAAATTTGAAAGTAATTTCACTTGTTGGTCTCCAGAATATTTTTCTATTTATCTCAACAGCCATGTACTTAATTCGGTTGATTTTTTTTAGTTGATGTATTCCTTTCTGTTTAAGTTATGCGTAAATGTAAAATTTATTTACATTTAACGATTCAATGTAAACGAATTTACATAGAAATATATACCTTATTTTTGAAAAGTAAAATAATTTATTCGTTTTATTTATTTAATTAAATACCAATACTTTTGGTTGATATTTATCCGACCCGCGAACTCTCGCCTGGTATTCCATTTCTAAAGCTATCGTCTCGTTGCTACCTTGGTCTTGCCGTGCTACAGCACTGCCCGCGGCTCGTCGCCTAGACACGATTGATTTGGAAATGGAATTAAATAGTGGGCAAACGGGAAATAATCGACGCGTCTAAAATAGGACTTACGCAAAATAGACCTTGGCGTTGTTGCTTTGCCTTGCCGTACAGTTGTACTGACTGCGGCTTCGCGCCTAGCCAACGCAATTTTGTGTAAGTCCTGTAAATAGCAGAAGAAGGGAATTTTCGCTAAGATAAACGCAGCATTGTTGGAAGCGTGCCTATCGCGGTGTAATAGAAGTTCGGAAATTAAGGGGAATTTTTTGCAGCAGATAACGAAGCTTTTTCTGGGATTTTTTTTGGTGTTTTTTGTGCAAACAATTTTCGCTCAAGAACAACCGAACGATGCGTTATTTCGAGCACTTGGGGGAGCGCAAGGTGTCGAAAAAATCGTGAATGATTTTGTCCCGCTCGTGTTAGCAGATAAGCGAATCAGTACGGATTTTAAAGATACCAATCTAAAACGTTTCGCGATGCTTTTGAGTGAACAAATTTGTATGTTGAGTGGTGGGCCTTGTGTGTACACAGGCGATAATATGAAACTAGTCCACCAAGGCTTGCGCATTAATAACGCTAAATTCAATGCATTGGTGGAGCAATTGCAAGCCGCGATGGATAAAAACAATGTGTCGCCAGCCGCTCAAAATAAATTATTGGCGATATTGGCGCCTATGCAGCGCGATATCGTGACGCAATGATTTTTGCTGCATGGCGTGGTAGCACGATGCAGGGCGCTACCAGCATTACCACGCTGGGGTCGTTCGAAACCTAGCTGCGCGAAGCTCAGCCTCGACGTTTGAGGTGGCATGTATTCCAACAATTTAAAAATCAACACCGAAAGTCAGGCTACCCCATTTGTGTGCGTAAACGGGGAGTGTTGAGTTGAACTCTTTGGTTCGGTGTGTCGCCTTAAATTGCAGATAAAGCGGACCGTTCGACGTGCCACGAGTGCCGGTAAAAATTAAGCGTCCGCCCAAGCTGCTTTCGATCACGATAGGCTTTTTATCCACGTTTGGATCCTTACGCCCCAAGTTGCCGTCCAAAAAAACATTGAAAGCCACGGCGCGCGCTTCGACACCGCCGAACAAACTGCATTGCAGCCAGTCGAAAAGACAAGCCGCACCTGCAAGGTCGAGTGAAGAGCGTCGGACAGGGTCATTGCTAGCAATCAGCGGTAAGCTTTTTCCAAGCGCAAAATTGATTCCGACAGCCGCAGAGGTTTGCACGTTACCTGCCGTGAGATTCCAATACGCTGCTGTGCGCAAGCGCGTTCCCGATGCCTCGCTGACATCACCAAAGGCGTAACGCTTTTCAAGACTTGCCAACACGGCTAGGTTGTTACCTATTTGATTGTCCCAGCCATTCGGAGGATTCGAGCCGAACGCTTTATGGGCAGCCTTTTGCACGCGATCGGCTAAGGAATAATGTCCGAGCAAGCCAATTTGTCCGGTGATTCTGGTTTGTTGTAGTTGGTTGGGTGTCACGAAATCGTAGGCGCGTTCAAAATACAGATGACCGCCCCAAGGATGATCTAGCGGTTGTGCTTGAGCGATGAGAATATCGCGCGGCGTATACGCTGCCTGCGCAATGATTGATTTCGCTTGCGCATAGTCTTTGCTGGCGCAGCCTAGGTAGCTGCATAGTGACGAAAGAAAATCACCTTCAAATCCGCTTAACTGTCCTCCACTGCGCTTCCATTCGATTTGAAAGCCATCGGTGTAATAGCGGTCAGTTTGGAAAAAGACATCATTGTCGATCGTGAGCGAGTAAGCCGTTTTTTCTTGGCTCGATGCCGTCGAACTCGTTTGTGCAATGGCGTTACCTTGCCAACAAAAGCTCGCAACACTGACTGCAAACAAAAGCGCTAGATGCTGTGTAGATTTCATTCGAGTTGCCCTGGATTCTTTTCATCGTGGTGATTTTTCTCGCATTCATTACGTCAATGTGAACGCAGGAAAAAGGAAGGGAAGACATTGGTGACCCCACAACGTTCGTCATAAAGCGTGGGAGCAGGGCATTTTAGCAAATCTGCGCGTGATCACTTGGATTGATGTCTATTGTTTTTAGTCGAATCTCTCACTAGAGCGTTTCAATTCATCGATGCACTGATGGGCATGAGCATTACAAGAATCAATATGTTCGCGATTTGTGTGCAAACGCCACGACGACAATTGCACAATCGCACACTTGGCGTCGTTCCAATGAAAAATCTGGGTTTGACTATTACAGGAATTTGGAAAAGAGAACAGCAAACACACACCGCTGTTTAAGCGATGTGTGCAATAAGGAAATTGCTTGCTGGTTACAACGAACTGCGGAATGGATACGCCAAGACGGCGCATCGGGAATGTACTAAGCTAATTTAGGCGACTTCCAACATGCTACCAAACAGATTTTCTTTCGCACTTTCGCTAATGGCGACTATCGCAGGATCGGTGAGACGTCTTTCAGTAGTGATGACGTAGACTTGTTCAACCACGCTTTCAATATGCCCAATCGCCCTGACCTTGTATTGCTGGCAAATATCTGCCTCCATCGCACTTGGTGCCACGAAAAATCCCGCACCTGCTTGGCCGAAGGACTTCATCAAGGCACCGTCATCAAATTCACCCACGATGCTTGGCTTTAACTTATTCATTTCTAACCAATGTAAGAGCTTGGGTTGAATCGCAACGTCTTCGCCAGGCAATAGCAATGGTGCGCCATTCAAGCATGCTGGAAACTCACCACCATAACGCTTTGCCAGCGTTGGGGTGCCAAACACAGTCACGCCACATTCACCTAAGAGATGGTTATAGCCCCGCACGTTGAGATTGGCCGACATTGGACGGTCTGCAATAATCATATCGATCTTGTGCAACGCCAGTTCTGCTAATAATAAGCCTAGCCTACCTTCGCGGCAGATGAGTCGTATCGGGTCATTTAACGCCAATGCTGGTTCCAGCAAACGATAAGCGATGGATTTCGAGACCGCATCAGAGATGCCAACGCGAAACGAACGCTTCTTCGCAGACGTTTGATCATGTAGCACTTCCAACAACTCGTCGCCTATCGTAAAAATGTCGTCAGCGTAATTCAGTATGCGGCGGCCAGCGTCGGTCAGCTCTAAGTTACGTCCAGCTCGGCGGAACAATTCCACGCCAAGAGTGCTTTCGAATTCATTGAGTTGTCCGCTAATTGCGTGGGGCGTGAGGTGCAATTGTTCTGCGGCACGCGCAATACTGCCAGTTTTGGCGACCATCCAATAGTAACGAAGATGCTTGAAATTCAGTGAGGCCACGAGGTTTCCTTTGTTTTTACTTTTTTTAATTCATTAACGATGATGCTTGCTCTACATTCTTCCCGTGCACAACCAACATGCTTTGCGCACGAGACACCTGCTAAAACTGAAAGAGACAACAATGCCTGGCCTGTTCGTGTGCCATTCACTGTAAAATTTTCTGTAGTTTGTGTGGCTCTGTGTTTCAGCCACCAATGAAGTGAGAGGATTTAGCTTGGTCGCCGTTCTTGCTTGCGTTGTTTTAGTTCAAAGATCACCGCAAGACGCCAACCATAAAAAATCAATCCGTAGCCCAAGAGCGCTAATACGCTCGCAAGTAGTGCTAATCCCACAAAAAAACTACCACTCAAATCTGTTAGCCATGTCAGCCATGCCTGCATCGTGTCTACTGGCGCATGCCAGTCAAAAACCGGTGTTGCATGCCAAATTGTTTGTTCCTGCGCGCCAAACAGCCATTGGCCGATCTGCAACGCAAGCATATACAGCGGAACAATTGTGAGCGGATTGCTTGCAAAAGTTCCTAGTACCGCGGCGGAAAGATTGAATCGACAAAGAGTCGCAATAGCTATTGCACAAATAATTTGCAACGGGCCAGGAATCATGCCGCAAAACAAACCAACTGCAACGCCACCAGCCACCAAATTTCGCCTCACTGCCCACAAATCTGGGTGCATGAGAAAAGGGGCGCAGCGTTGTGCTAGTTTGTATTTTTCAATCGTTTCGCGCTTTGGTAAACATTTGATCAATAGTCTTCGCGACATCAGGAAACCTTACAAGCTACACGTCAATTTTTTCGAGATATTGAAACTTTGACGTCAATAAGCGTGCGCTAGGGGGAAAAGAGATTTCGCAAACGCACTGTGGCGCACGAAGGTTTGTGGGCTAACGACTTCAACTAAATCAAAGCCCCATTTGCTAAGCGCTTGGGAGATCACAATCGCCTCGCCATCACTCAAGCGCTGATCGGCGTCGATCACAGCGACCATGACTTTGAGTAACATTTTTTGCAATGGCACCAAAGTGATATCGGCGAAAACGTGGTTGAGCGTCTCACGATCCAATTCAATTTGGCCAAGTGAGTAGCTACTTGAGTATTGCAAAAGATCATCACAAAGTTCGTGTACGACTTTTTCAAAGCTCGCTTCCGTCATTTCAATGTGATTAAGTATTTTACTTTTTGCAATGGCTTCGAGCTCAGTCTTATCCAAACCGCCGTCGGCGAGCATGGTGAGGGCAAGAATTCTTGCCATTGCTTCACTGCTATTTTGGCTATAGTGGCGCATAGTCAATTCCTTTATTTGGTGAGGGTGAAGATCAAGCTTTGCTGATCTGTTAAAGCGCAGTTTACGTTTTTGCGATACATAAGAATATTCGAATATTTAACTTAATAAACTCATTTTTTTCGATGTTTTGTAATGATGCGCACCTCCCTATTTTTTCTGTTAGCACCAGAGACTTAAAGGTGGCTCATTATTGATGCAGCGCAGCATGTCGCGCCTCGACACAAAACCAATCAATTCATTTTGCCGGTTAATGATGGGTACGCCATCAATATTAAATTCCACCATGATGTGGGCAATGCGACGTATATCTGTCTCTGCTTGCGCCACGACCACGGGACTTGTCATGACTTCCCCTACAGTGCGATTCAGACTTTGTGTGACACGCTCATCCTGTACGTTGATACTCGTCAGAAGATCGCGTTCACTGACCACGCCAACAATCTGTTGCGCGTCATCCAATACGGGCGCTTCTTGCTTATTTTCATTGCGTAGTTTTTGCCACGCTTGGGTAACCGAGTTATTGGTATGTAAGGAGAGGAGGGAGGTTTGCATGATTTGGCGCGCCGTATATAGCGGACCGCGATTCGTTTCCGCGCGCGCCATGCTTTGGTAATAAGAAGCGGCCCGTGCGAGAGGGTCAAATGGTGCGTTGACGGCATCGGTTAAAACTTCGGTCTGAATTTGCTCGCCCGTTGGCACCACAGGCGGCACACCAAGGCGACGATTGACCTTGCGATACTGGATGAGTTCTTCCATTGCACCGCTGAAGGCTTCGCCGCGTAGACCATATACTGCAAACACATTGGCTCCTTCAAATTGGTTTTACTAATGGGTGGGTTTGCGGTGTGTGCTCGCACTGGATTTTGAAAAACGCACAACAAGCACAACAAGCAAACCCTACGCAGAGATCAAACAACACCAACTATGTAACGCATGCAAAGATTTTTTTCGCCTGCGTGGTTCCGTTCTATGACCTGTTTAAATCGTCGCGAAACGACGGTACTGTTTCGCGGCACCTATGCAGCGAATCGAGGTTCCTCAAACGCGTCGATGTGCATGGTCTCCAAATTAGAAATTCTGTCATGCTGAAATTGCCGTAGGCGTTTTAGTTTGCGCGCCAAGGCGCGTTCAATGCGCTCTGCTGCCCGGTCTATCGCTACGTACAAATCAGATTCGCGGTCTTCAATCACTATCCCTTTTGAGCCATTTAACGGAATTTGAATCAAGCAACGCTTGTCATTTCCGCCACGCGGGCCATTGATGTCTGAAAAGCGTACGTTGACGGTTCGTACATCGTCGCTCGCCCAGTCAATCGCAAACTGCAGACGGCGTCGGGTATGCTCACGTAGTCCGTCAGTTAGTTCAAACCCGCGTGCTTGAATATGGATGCGCATTCGTTTCTCCTAAAGTTAAATGACGGGTTCAGTGTAGGCAGAGCTTAGCTGTGCCACTAGTCGATTCTTTACACCAAATGCGTCGAACAAAGCGAGGAATGCAAAGCAGCAATGGCTATCGATTTTTTGGATTTTGCACGTCTTAAAAAAGTGACATGCCGCGCGATACTGTGCCGTTTGTTAAACTAAGGGCAAGAAAGAACGTGCGGCACTGCACAGAAGCACTGGCGGAAAACTAAGGAGAATAAGGGATGAAAATTTTAACTAACTGGGGAGGCAAGTTTCCTCCCCACGCCTTTATCGTTTGCGCAGTATTCATCGCGATGTTTAATCTCGTATTGACAGGAAATGCAATGGCTACCGAAGAACCGAAGTTTACAATCGGCCTGAAAGAAGGGGATTTCGAGCTGCGCGAATATCCAAGTTTGATTGCCGCCGAAGTTACAGTTACCGGCGAGCGTAGCGAAGCGATTTCCGCGGGTTTCAAGCTGTTGGCGGGTTATATATTTGGCGGCAATGTGCGCAAACAGTCTATTGCGATGACCGCACCCGTGCAGCAGGAAAAAAGTTCAGGTGAAAAAATCGCCATGACAGCCCCTGTTACGCAAGTTGCAAAAGATGGCGGATGGATCATTCGATTTATCATGCCCAGCGAATATTCCTTGACGAGCTTGCCAACACCAAATGACGCGCGGGTAAAGTTAGTGACGCTACCAGCCACGCGGCAGGCGGTGCTACGTTTTTCAGGTTTGGCGAAGGAAGCGAGTATTGAAGAAAAAACCTCCGAACTGCGCGCGTGGCTAAGCAAGCATCAGTGGCAAAGCAAAGGGGAAGTCACTTTAGCGCGTTATGATCCGCCATGGACGCCGTGGTTTATGCGTCGAAATGAGTTGATGCAGGCGCTTGATCAATAAGCGGATAATTTCACGACCAACGTAACTCTCAACGCGTCAAAAGGCGAGGTGATGATGAGGAAAGACTAGCGCAGAACTTAGCCTAAGGAAGCTCTGATTAAGTTACTACGCGGCCAAATTTTGAACCTGCGATGCTCGCTGTACAGTCGTACAGGTGCGCTTCTCGATGCAGACTTTGACCGCTCGCTACACTTAATCAGAGCTTCCCTAATTGATAGGTTCAAAAATCCGTGCAAGCGACAAAACGCGCGACTAGTTTTTCTAAGCCTAATTTGTCGGCTGCACTGAAACGTTGCGTTTCGGGACTGTCGACATCAAATACGCCCAGCAATTTACCGTCTTTAATGACGGGAATCACGATTTCAGAATTGGACGCCGAGTCACAGGCAATATGACCTGGGAAAGCATGCACATCATCCACCACCACGGTCGTGCGCTGGACGGCAGTAGTGCCGCAAACGCCGCGCCCAAACGGAATACGAACGCAGGCGACTTTGCCTTGAAATGGGCCAAGCACCAATTCTTCGCCATGCGCCATATAGAACCCAGCCCAATTTAAGGCGGCCAACGTTTGGTAAACGAAGGCAGAAAACTGTGCGGCATTCGCAATAAAATGGCGTTCGCCCTCAAATAAACTAGCGAGTTGGCGATCGAGGCCATCGTAATCAGGGGTGCGGGTTTGTTCGTCAGGGGTAAACATCAGACTTCCAATCTACTTTTAAATAAAAAAAGGGCCTTACCTTATCATGCCTGCAGACAAGCCATCGGCATGATGCCAATCTTCACAAACGAGTTTCACATACTGCGTAGCGAACGCAAAAATAAACCCAAGCCGCCAATTGCCAGCACCAAAATCACCAAAAGATCAAAGGCAGACATGGTGGCGAAACTGAAGTGCAAGGAAGCAATCACGCCGAAGATCAAGGCCGTGATAGAGCCAATAAATAAAATCCAACCAAAGATATTCTTTGCGTTGAAGAACACCATGCCTATGCCAAACATGAGCGGAATTAAGACCATGCCGCCGCTGATGCCATAGTTCCCGCCAAATGCAGAGAAGCCAAACAAAGGCAGGCCAAAGCCAAAGCCTGAGCTCACGCTAATGGCCTTAAACAATAAGTAAAACCCGCCACTCATCATAAAAAGGCCGAGAAAAAATGTGCCTATACCGCCGCTCGTACCACCCGCGCCTTTTAACATTATGTTGATCCTATAAAAATAAACTGAATAGTATTTTATCAAGTGATCTAAATACCGTGGCAAATAAATCGCGCATCCAAGAAGCGGTCAAGTTTCTCTACATTGTGATCAGAGAACATATACTCCTCATTTTTATTAAAAAATAATGGCTTATCCGCTTTTAAATAAAGCGCGCTAAAAATATACAAGATACAGTATAAAGATTAAGAGGAGCAACTGACTAAGATCACGGCGTGAAGATGCGGCCAAAGAAGTTTTTTACAAGCCGTCGAATTCTTGTCTGGTCAGAATGAAAACGGCGTGCGCATCGTTACAAACTCTTCCGCCACCGTTGGGTGAATGCCAAGCGTTGCATCGAACTGCGCTTTAGTTGCGCCGCATTGCAAGGCGATGGCCATTCCCTGCATGACTTCACCCGCATCCGCGCCCACCATATGCACGCCCAACACTTTATCGCTGCTTGTATCGACGACCAGTTTCATTAGCGTGCGTTCCGTCGAGTGCGACATGGTGTGTTTCAATGCCTTGAATTCACTCTTAAAAATCGTGATGTTGGGGTAACGCAGACGCGCGTTTGCCTCGCTCAAACCCACCGTCGCAACATTGGGATGGCTAAATACGGCGGTCGGAATATTCTCGTAAGACAGCTTGCGCTTGCCATCATGAAATAAGTGGGACGCCACCACCATGCCTTCAGCCAAGGCAACAGGCGTGAGTGCCACACGTTCAATCACATCGCCAATCGCGTAAATCGAATCGATATTGGTTTTAAAGTGCTCGTCCACCACAATCGAGCCGTTCTCACGTGTGATCACGCCCGCGGCAGACAAACCTAATTGTGCGGTGTTCGCGCTGCGACCCGTGGCAAAAATCACGCAATCGGCAGTCAGGGTAGCGCCATTGTTGAGTTGCACATGACGCATTACTTCTTGACCAAAACCTTCAACTCGTATGTTCGATATTTGCGTGTTGGCGATGAATGTTACGCCTTTCTTTTCCATTTCCCGAGTCAGAAATGGGCCAAGGTCTTGATCCATGCCACGCAAGACTTGCGCACCGCGATGCACCAGCGTGACCTGACATCCAAGCCCATTCAAGATCGACGCAAATTCCACAGCGATGTAACCAGCACCAGCAATAATTGCATGGCGCGGTAAACTAGTGAGATGGAAAAAGTCGTCGGACACCAAACCAAATTCGCTACCGGGCAGCTCAGGGCGAACCGGCTGCCCACCTGTCGCCAGTAAAATATTTTTTGCTGTGATGGTTTTCGAAAAACCCTCGCCATCAATTTGCACCGTGTGCGCATCTTGCAAAATTGCATGACCTTCTATCACGTCGACATTGGCTTTCGTCAAAGTCTCGCGATAGATTTCGTTTAGGCGGGCGATCTCTCTATCTTTATTCGCAACCAGATCAGCCCAAGTAAATGTGCTCTCGCCGAGCCGCCAGCCAAAACCGGCGGCATCCTTGAAATCGCTGTGGTAATGCGCCGCATACGACATTAATTTCTTCGGTACGCAACCTAAATTCACGCACGTTCCACCCAAGGCACTTTTCTCCGCCAAGCCGACTTTGGCACCGTACTGAAACGCAAAGCGACTCGCCCGCACGCCGCCAGAACCACCACCGATGGTGAATAAATCGTAGTCGTATTTTTTCATAG
>CAYPNW010000028.1:3283-17398 GCA_964411965.1 uncultured Burkholderiaceae bacterium | reverse complement strand
AGCGGGGAAAAATACTTTCCTTTTTTCTGATGCGGATTAATTCAGCCTGTGTAGCTCAGATCAGCGTGAGTGTAATGTGAGCGGTGCCAATACATGTACGCCGGTTCACGTAGCGCCGATTAACGCAGTGTAATTGGAGGCATTGCAAGGCTAAGTTGCATGCCCCGCATTCGCGTCTTTCACTCATACCCTTGCGTGTATTTTTTTGTATCGCCTGTTAGGTAAGCGCAATAACCCATCTTTTTATAAAAATTATGGGGGTATCTGATATGCGCGGATAAAAGGGTCGTAACATACAGTTCGCAAGGCGCATTGGTTTGCGTCTAGCGCAACGCACACAACCTTCCAAATGTTCCATCGGGTGTAATTCACCAAGGCCATTGGCACCTACGCAATAGGGACGATGGACTTTCACTTGGCGCCGCACCCTTATTCATGGTGGAAAGTTGCTTTGTTATGTTCGCTCTTTTCCCGTGGCATGGCAGATATTTGTCTGCCTAAAAATTGATGGACACCCTCGAAAAGAGCAGGTGACTTTGCTAATTTCAGCAGCCCTAAAGAAAACTGATTGCGTTGATTTGCCAAGTTAAAATTTAGAATCACTAATTCAAATCACATTAGGCGAGATAATGAACCATCGTGTGCGCTCCGAGCTTATGCAAATCCAACCCTTGGACGCGCTGGAGGAGGCGCATCTCAATGACGCCATCGCTTGGATCGATTCTGGCGCGCCACTTTTCCGTTTGGAAAAACCAGCGACGCCGCCCAAGCATTTGGTTTCGTATTTCGCAGTCGTGGATAACGCACATATCCTTCTGGTAGACCACAAAAATGCCCAACTTTGGCTACCGAGCGGTGGACATGTGGAACCTGACGAGGACCCACGTTTCACCGTGGTGAGAGAAGTTAAAGAGGAACTCGGGCTTAACGTCGCGTTGGAAGCTATCGGACCGCCAATCATGGTCACTGTCACTGAAACCGTTGGGCTAACCTCAGGCCATACTGATGTCTCGCTATGGTACGTTGTACGAGGCGATCGCGAAGCGGCGATTGATTTCGACAAAGGCGAATTTAATGAAGTACGTTGGTTTCCCTTCGCGCTTGTTCCGCTCCACCGCAGCGAGCCGCATCTGAAGAGGTTTCTTGCGAAGCTCGCGTAGATACGATTGAAGCGAAGCGTAATCGCACAAATGATTGAACAAACAAACATAAGCAAAAGAATAAATCCAAGTAAATCCAAGCGAGTCAAATTAAGTAACGGTAGCACCCATAATTGAACACCTATGAACACACCTTTTTTAAGTCTTGTGGAAGGTCGTTGGAGTTTGATGCAACGAACATTGAGTTGCGCTCAGTTACACAGCGTCGCAACCCGTCCATCACTCACCGAGCTTTTAATTGACATTGAAACGAACGAGGCAAAGGCGTCGATAATAGCTAGGGAAAGGCAAAAGACGTTGGACATCATCGTTCACCGTTTTAGAAATAGACAAATCCTGTCCCAAGGCAGTTGTGAATCAGAATATGAAATCGACCGCCGATTAAATTCGCTCTGTGCCGACCTGTCCGCGTCTCCGTTTGCGTAGTCGTATAAAGGTTTGTGTGCGCATAATTGACGATAAAAATGGCAGTCCAACCCACACATTCCAATCTGAACTTAAAATCAGACTTATCTTTCTACGACAAGCATGACCATAAAAAATGAAATCAAGCGCCTTATCAAATAGCAACATCAAAGCAGTGATCTTTGATTTGGATGACACGCTATGGCCTGTTGCACCCGTGATCGTGCACGCTGAAAACGTTTTGTACGCTTGGTTAAAAGAGCATGCTCCCAAAGCGGTGAAGAAATATACGATAGAGCAGTTGCGCGATAAGCGCTTGGCTTTGATGGGTACGGACGCCCGTTTCAATTACGACCTGTGGGCGTTGCGGCATACGTCCTTGCGTGACGTGTTTGATGAGATTGGTGAGCCTATCGGTAAAGCAGATAGGGCAATGCAGATTTTTGCTGACGCGCGCAATCAGGTGACGTTGTATGACGATGTGTTATCGGGTTTGCCATTAATTAAGCAGCGCGTTTTAATGGGGTCGATTTCTAATGGGTTTGCTGATTTGGAGGCGATAGGTTTAGATCATCATTTTCATGTGAGCTTAGCTGCCCATCGCTTTGGCTGTGCCAAGCCCGACCGGCGTATCTTTCATGCTGCGTGCGAGGCTTTGGAGTGCCGGCCTGAGCAAGTTCTGTTTGTGGGTGACGATTTACTGCTTGATGTGAAAGCGGCACAGCGGGTTGGTATGCAGGGTGTTTGGATGAAGCGGCGTGAACACGCAAAAGATGACGCCTTATTGCATGAGGTGAAGCCGGACGCCGTTGTGACAAATATTCACGAGCTGTTGCCATTATTTGACGCAGCCTAAGCTAGGGAAGCACGGATTAATTCGATAAGTGCGAAACATCATTTTCATTGCTCGCTTTCATGTTTGCAAAGCGCGACCAGAAAATGATGTTTTCCTTAGGATTCGGCGCAAAACGGGCGATTTTGGCAACAAATTTCCTTGCTTGGCACCAGCGAAGCAGCGGAAATATTGTCACGAAACTCATCCCGTTTTGCACTCGAACGCACATACCGAATTAATCCGCGTTTCCCTAGGTTTTTGTCGCCGCATTTTTGCTTGCCCCTTGTGCATAAGTCAAACGTTTGCCGTTTCAAAGCGCTTTGCTCTACAATGAATTTATGCAACTCGATATTCGCGCTCAAACATTATTAAAAACCTTGGTTGAAAGGTATATCGCCGATGGTCAGCCCGTCGGCTCGCGCGCGCTGTCTAAGCTTTCGGGGTTGGAGCTCTCGGCGGCGACGATACGTAATGTGATGTCGGATTTGGAAGAGATGGGGTTTGTCGCCAGTCCGCACACGTCTGCTGGACGTATTCCCACGCCGCGCGGTTATCGCATGTTCGTGGATCGGCTGCTAACAGTGCAAGAGATCGATGAAACGGCCTTAGAAGGTCGCATGCAATCGCGCATCATTTCGGGTTCTCCGCAAAAAATTATCGCGAACGCAGCGCAAGTGCTGTCGTCTTTGTCGAGCTTTGCGGGTGTGGTGATGACGGCGCGGCAAGAGTCTTTTTTCAAGCAAGTGGAATTTTTACGCTTATCCGAAAAGCGCATTTTGTTGGTGGTTGTTGCGCCTAATGGCGAAGTTCACAATCGTTTACTTTTGACGGAAGTGGATTACAGCCCCGCGCAATTGGTGCAGGCGGCGAATTATTTGAATCAACACTTCGGTGGCTTGAGTTTTGATGACGCGCGCGTCCGTTTAGGGTCAGAATTGCGACAATTGCGCGATGATATGAGTAAATTGATGCAAATTGCCGTAGAAGCGGGCAGTGATGCTATGGCAGAAGGCAATGAAGACGTCGTTATTTCAGGCGAGCGAAATTTACTGAATGTGCAAGACCTGTCGTTTAACATGGACGCGCTGCGCAAGTTGTTTGATATGTTCGAGCAAAAAACTAGCCTGATGGCCTTATTGGACGTGTCGGGAAGGGCGTCGGGAGTGCAGATTTTTATTGGCGGCGAATCCAATTTAGTGCCCATGGATGAGATGAGCGTGGTCACGGCGCCCTACGCAGTCAATGGTAAAATCGTTGGCACTTTGGGAGTCATTGGGCCAACCCGCATGGCCTACGAGCGCGTAATCCCTATCGTGGATATCACTGCAAAACTTTTATCCAATGCGTTGAGTAATTAGCTAAGCATCGACTTCAATTATTACGAAAATTCTATGGCAGACAATAAAGATATTTCTATCCTCATCGTAGACGACAACGACATGACGCGGGAAACGCTGCGCGTGATTTTGCGGCACGACACGTATAATGTGGCCGGCGAGGCGACTGATGGCAGTATTGCCTTGGAGATGGCGACACGTTTAAAGCCAGACATTATTTTGCTCGACGTGGTGATGCCAAAAGTCAGTGGTTTAGAAGCCTTGAGAAGTATCCGCTTGGTGCTGCCAGATGTGATGATTTTGATGGTGACGGCGAATAAAGACCAAGAAACCGTGTCGGAAGCGGTGCAGGCGGGCATTAGTGGCTATATTATCAAGCCGTTTAATGCGAAAAAAGTGTTGGATACTGTGCAGTCGGTAGCGAATAAAGTGCGCTCGGCACGCCAAGCTGCACCAGCGGCGGCACCGGCAACTCCGGCAGCGGCGCCAACAACGGAAAATGGCGCTGCCTAAGTAAGTGCCCGGATTTTCTTAGCTATTTGCTCGCTGTTTTAAACTGGCAATCGGTTTTTGTGCAGTTGCCGTACAGCGCTAAAGAGTGCTCAGCAATGGCGAAGCCGCGTTCCTTCGCAATCGTATGTTGCCGAGTTTCAATTTCTTGATCAAAAAATTCTTCGACTTTGCCGCAGTCAAGGCACACAAGGTGGTCGTGGTGCGAGCCTTCGTTGAGCTCAAAGATGGCTTTCCCTGTCTCAAAATGGCTGCGATTCATCAAACCAGCTTGCTCAAACTGCGTTAACACGCGGTAAACGGTGGCAAGGCCAACATCCATGTTTTCGTTAATGAGGATTTTATAGACGTCTTCCGCCGTCAAATGGCGTACCGCGCTATTTTGAAATATTTCTAATATTTTGAGGCGCGGCAGGGTCGCTTTCAAACCACTGGCTTTCAAATTCGTCGTGCTATTGGTCATATTTTTGTTCACGGTTTGACTGACTGCTTTATGATATCGGGTTTTGGCTTGGCGACATAATTATTCCATTTCTAAATCAATCCTGTCGTTGTTGCCTGCACCTTGCCGTGCCAACGCACTGTCTGCGGCTCATCGCCTAGACACAATTGATTTGAAAATGGAATTATAGTGCTGTCTGCTATGATTCTCGCCTGCGCTATTGCGGCTGCTCTCTTTAAGGCTTTTTATGCATTTGTTGATTTTGAAAAAAATACGTTTTGTTATCACTGTGGCGAGTGTTGCGAGCATGGGTTTATTGGTCGGTTGCGCGTTTTCTCGGGCACCCGCAACTAATGTCACTGTGGTCAGTTCAGAGGCAGAAGCGAAAGCGAAATCTAGCACCGATACGACGATTGTTGCGCCAACAGGTTTTGGTAAGTTCTGGAGCTATATCTCCCCTTACAAAATCACGGTTCAGCAAGGTAATTTTATTTCGCAAGAACAGGCATCACAATTGAAAGAAGGCATGACGCGCGAACAGGTGCGCTTTTTGTTGGGCACAGCCTTGTTGACAGATATGTTCCATGAAGACCGCTGGGATTACCCTTTCCGCCTGTTGAAACCTAGTGGTGAACTGATTACCAGCCGTATCTCTATTTATTTCAAAAATAATACAGTGGCTAAATTTGAAGGCGGCAATCTGCCGACTGAAAAAGAGTATTTAGCGCACATTACCGATTCGGCCATCGGAGCAAAGGTGGAATCTTCCATCTTCACTGAAGGTTCGAAGCCAAAGCAGTAAAAATTTCGTTGGGTTGACGCAATATGGCGTCAATCATCATCTCTAGAGGTGGGCGCATGACAGCCTTAAAAATTGCGGTAGCTGGCGCCAGCGGGCGCATGGGCAAGATGTTGGTCGAAACCATTATGGCGTCGGACGACGCAGAACTGGTCGGCGCACTTGACGCGACTTTTTCAACCATGGTGGGCAGCGATGCGGCAAGTAGCTTGGGCAAACATTCTGGCGTCACCATTGAATCTGAGCTTGCTAAAGGCCTAGAAAAAGCCGAATTTTTAATCGACTTCACGCGCCCAGAAGGCACTTTAAAACATCTTGATTATTGCGCTGAACATGGCATCAAGATGATCATCGGCACCACAGGCTTTGATGACGCGGGCAAAGAAGCAATTGCTCTTGCGGCGCAGAAAACAGCCATCATGTTTGCACCGAATATGAGTGTGGGCGTCAACGTCACGATGAAGTTGTTAGAGCTCGCCGCGAAAAGCTTTTCTCACGGCTACGACATTGAAATCGTCGAAGCGCATCATCGCAATAAGGTCGATGCACCGTCTGGCACCGCACTAAAAATGGGCGAAGTCATCGCCAATGCCTTGGGCCGTGATTTAAATGAAGTTGGTGTTTTTTCCCGTGAGGGTGTGACGGGAGAACGCGATCCTTCGGCGATTGGTTTTGCCACCATTCGCGGCGGTGATATCGTGGGTGACCATACCGTACTCTTTGCAGGAATCGGCGAGCGAGTGGAGATTACGCATAAATCCTCTAGCCGCGTCACTTATGCGCACGGTAGTTTGCGTGCCGCTCGTTTTCTGGCAGACAAGAAGATGGGATTATTCGATATGTTCGACGTGTTAGGCCTGCGCTAATTTCGTCGTATGCCCGCAGCCATCGCACATTATTGGGCGCAAGCTGACGCAATTAGCCACTTTGTGGCCATCTTGCTTGTCCTCATGTCCTTGTTGAGTTGGGCCACAATTCTGTTTAAGGCTTGGTCTTTCTGGCGCATACGGCAAGCCGCAAAACAGCTACAAAAATTTTGGCAATATCCCAGCTTCGCCGACGCAATTGACATGCTGCGTCTGCGTGATCAAGAAAATGTTTTCTTACCATTGGCGGAACGCAGCTTAGCCATGATGCAAGGTGGTTCAAGCGTGCTGCAAAGTCATTCTTCCCGAATCGAAAAAATCAACCACGTGCTGCGTCACGCGTTAAACGACGTCACAGTCAAATTGGAGTCCGGCTTATCGGTCTTGGCGTCAATAGGTGCGACTGCCCCGTTCGTTGGCTTGCTCGGCACCGTTTGGGGTATTTACCATGCGATGTCCACAGTAGCGACCGGAGGCGGTGTGCAAATTGATCAAATTATTGGCCCCGTGGGTGAAGCATTAATCATGACAGCCTTGGGTTTGGTGGTGGCGATTCCCGCCGTGTTGGCGTACAACGCGTTAAATAGAGTTAATCGCATTACCTTCGCAGAGTTAGATACTTTTGCCTACGATTTGCGGGTCTTTTTCTCACACGATGAGCATGAGCTTCGCTAAATTTGATCAGTCAAGTGAAGCTTTGTCCGGGCGGAGAAGCGCACTGGGTAGTATGGCTGATATTAATGTCACACCAATGGTCGATGTGATGTTGGTTTTGTTAGTGATTTTTATTATCACGGCGCCGCTTATGCAGCGGGCGCTCAAGTTAGATTTGCCCCAAGCACAGGCGAATGCGTTGAATCAGCAGGGCGAGGCGATTAGAATTTCTCTGACGGCCGATAGCCAAATGGTGCTGAAATCGTCTTTGGATAAGGCCGATGGCGATGCAATGCCTATCAACATGACGCAACTGGATGAACGCCTAAGCCAAGTCGCGCTACGCAATCCATTGGCACAAATTCAATTGCTGGCCGACAAAAACACGCGTTACGAAAGCATCGCGCAAGTGATCGCCTTGGCACAGCAACGTGGATTAACCAGAATCGCTTTCGTGACCAATTCCCAGTCCAGCAGCCCAGTAAAAAAATAAACAGTTGACCCGCGCTGGGCACCCAAACTAATGCGCATTGCACACGGCGGACCCTAGCGTCTACGCTATAATCGAAGTTTGGCATTTGTGGTGCATGGGCGAGCATGTGTACATCGTTTTGCTTCCTAGAGGTCTCTCCCACATGATTTCGCCTAAAGTCCATCTAATTTTCATCTTATTCCATCCTCGTTAGCCGTCATGCAAGAAAAATACACCCCAGCAGAAGTCGAACAAACCGCGCAACAACAATGGGCGCAGAGCAATGCTTACCGTGCCGTTGAAAATGATGCGCGTTTTCCAAAAGGAAAATACTACGCCTGCTCGATGCTGCCTTATCCCTCCGGCAAATTGCATATGGGGCATGTGCGGAATTACACCATCAATGACATGCTGGCACGCCAACTGCGCATGAAGGGTTATAACGTCTTAATGCCTATGGGATGGGACGCCTTTGGCTTGCCAGCGGAGAACGCCGCTATCGCGTATAAAAAATCGCCTGCCGAATGGACCTACGCGAACATTGCTGATATGAAGGCGCAAATGCAGCCTTTGGGTTTGGCGTTTGATTGGAGCCGTGAAGTCGCCACCTGCGACCCCTCGTATTACAAATGGAATCAATGGTTCTTCTTGCAATGCCTTGAAAAAGGTATCGCTTATAAGAAGACCCAAGTAGTGAATTGGGACCCGATTGATCAAACAGTTTTAGCGAACGAACAAGTCATCGATGGGCGCGGTTGGCGTTCTGGTGCTCTAGTTGAAAAGCGCGAAATTCCAGGCTACTACTTTGCCATTACCCAGTATGCGGAAGAGTTATTGAGCAGTATTGATGACCTCAGCGGCTGGCCGGAACAAGTGCGCACCATGCAGCGCAATTGGATAGGCAAGAGTGAAGGCCTGCGCTTCGCGTTTCCTCATCAAATACAAGATAGCAATGCCAGCAATGGTGGCTTGCTGCAAGACGGCAAAATGTTTGTCTTCACCACGCGCCCAGACACCATCATGGGCGTCACTTTCTGTGCCGTCGCCGCTGAACACCCCATCGCGACCTTGGCAGCGGCCAGCAACCCGCAATTAGCAGCGTTCATCGAGGTTTGCAAAGCGGGCGGCACCACAGAAGCGGAAATGGCAACCAAAGAAAAAGAAGGCATGCCGACCGGCTTATTTGTCAGCCATCCTTTGACAGGTGAGGAGATAGAAATATGGGTCGGCAATTATGTCTTGATGACCTACGGCGATGGTGCTGTGATGGGTGTGCCAGCACACGATGAGCGTGATTTCGCTTTTGCTAAAAAATACGGTATTCCAATTAAGCAGGTCGTCGCGGTGGAAGGCGAGACATTCAGTACCGATGCGTGGGCAGATTGGTATGGCGATAAGCAGCAAGGTCGCTGTGTGCAATCTGGCGAGCTAGACGGACTCAACTTTAAAGCGGCATTCGACGTGGTTGCTGGCAAAGTCGCCGCCTTGGGTTTGGGCGAAAAGAAAACCACTTGGCGCTTGCGCGATTGGGGCATTTCACGGCAACGTTATTGGGGCACACCCATCCCTATCATCCATTGCGAAAGCTGTGGTGATGTGCCCGTACCCTACGCTGATTTGCCAGTGGTTTTGCCGACCGATTGCATTCCCGATGGTTCTGGCAACCCGTTAAAACAGCGCGAAGATTTTTTGCATGTGACATGTCCTCAGTGCGCCAAGCCTGCGCGCCGCGAAACCGACACCATGGATACCTTCGTTGATTCAAGTTGGTATTTCATGCGATACACCTGCCCGGACGCCACCGCCATGGTGGATGCTCGCAATGACTACTGGATGGCGATGGATCAGTACATCGGCGGCGTGGAACATGCGGTGCTGCATCTGCTGTATGCGCGCTTCTGGACAAAAGCCATGCGTGACATGGGCTTGGTGAAAATTGATGAGCCATTCACGAATCTCTTTACGCAAGGAATGTTGCTGAATGAATCCTACTATCGCGAAGACGAAAGTGGCAAAAAGACTTGGTTTTACCCGAATGAAGTCGAAGTGCAGCACGACGAAAAGGGACGTCCCATTTCCGCCAGTTTGAAGAATGATGGCGCGCCTGTTGAAATGGGCGGCATTGAAAAAATGTCGAAGTCAAAAAACAACGTCGTGGAACCGAAAGATATTATTCAACAATTTGGCGCCGATACAGCACGACTGTTTACCATGTTCGCCGGACCTCCAGACCAAAGTGCCGCGTGGAGCAGCACGGGGGTTGAAGGGGCAGCGCGCTACTTGCGTCGTTTGTGGGCCACTGGATTTAAGTTGCGCGAAGTGATCAAGGCGGCGGTGGGGAGCCAGATCGACAACAGTGCGGAAGTCAAAAATTTCCGTCGTGAAGTACATCTGACTTTGAAGCAAATTGACGGCGATTACCAACGTCTGCAGTACAACACGGTGGTTTCTGGCGCGATGAAGCTGTTAAACACGATAGAGAGTGCAAATCTCGAGAGCCAAAAGCAGGCGTTTGCCATACGGGAAGCGTTCAGCATCTTGTTGCGCAGTTTGTATCCGGTTTGCCCGCACATTACGCAAGCGATGTGGCAAGAACTGGCGTTTGTTGGCGAACATGGTGCGCTCATCGACGCAGCTTGGCCGCAAGTGGACGAAGCAGCCTTAGAGCAGGACGAAATCGAATTAATGGTGCAAGTGAATGGCAAATTGCGCGGCAGTATTCGCGTTGCTAAAGTGGCAGACAAGGCGACAATTGAAGCGGCTGCTTTAGCGAACGAACATGCACAAAAATTTATCGAAGGCACGCCGAAGAAAATCATCGTCGTGCCGGGCAAGCTGGTTAACATCGTCGCCTAATATGAAAAATAAAAATCAGCTCGCACGCTGCATAAACGCTTTACTTATGTTCGCTGCCATCGGCCTTCTAAGCGCATGTGGATTCGCTCTGCGCGGTGCGTTCGATTTTCCGTTTTCTAGCATCTACATTGGCTTACCTGAATCCTCTCCCTTGGCAAGTGAACTCAAGCGCAACTTGCGTGCCAATGGCAAAACCTTGATCGCCACCGACCCCAAAGAGGCGGATGTGCAACTGGATGTGTTGGGCGAAACGCGCGACAAAGCGATTCTCTCTTTGAATAGCCAGGGTCGTGTGCGCGAATACAACTTGCTTTACAGCTTTCGTTTTCGGGTACGCAATAAGGCGGGCGTAGAAGTGCTAGAGCCAACCACTATCAGCTTAAAACGCAATCTCACCTTTAGTGAGGCGCAGGTGCTGGCGAAAGAAAACGAGGAAGCCCTGCTGTTTCGCGATATGCAAGCAGATTTAGTGCAGCAAATGTTGCGCCGACTCGCCGTGCTGAAAGTGCAGTAACTATGCAGTTGCGCCATGATGCATTAGATGCACATCTGGCGAAAACGCTGGCGCCCATTTACGTCATTACCAGTGACGAACATTTATTGGCATTGGAAGCGGCCGATAAAATTCGACGCAAAGCCAAGGCGCAGGATTTTTTAGAGCGCGATGTATTCAAGGTAGAGCGCAGTTTTAAGTGGGGCACTTTACTCGCCGCCAACCAATCGCAGTCTTTGTTTGGCGACAAAAAAATGATCGACTTGCGCATACCAACCGGCAAGCCGGGCAAAGAAGGCGGCGCCGCTTTGCAAGACTATGTCGGGGCGCATTCGCCCGATAATCTCACGCTGATCACTTTGCCAAAATTGGATTGGGCCACGCAGAAAGCCGCGTGGGTGGCTAGTTTGCAGCAAGCCGCTGTTTATATCGATATTCCCCTGATTGAGCGTGCTCAATTACCGCAATGGATCAGTCAGCGTTTAGCGCTGCAAGGGCAAACGGCAGAACGCAATAGCTTGGAATTTATCGCTGATAAAGTCGAAGGCAATTTGCTAGCGGCGCATCAAGAGATCCAAAAATTGGGTTTGCTTTATCCGCAAGGCGCGGTGAGCTTTGAGCAAATTCACGAAGCGGTGCTGAACGTTGCACGCTTTGATGTGTTCAAACTTAGTGAGGCGATGTTACGCGGCGATGTTGCGCGACTGGTGCGCATGCTTGAAGGCTTAAAAGCCGAAGGCGAAGCGCTGCCTTTAGTGTTGTGGGCCGTTGCGGAAGAGTTGCGCACTTTATTGAAACTCAAGTTAGCCATACAACAAGGGCGTCCATTAGGCATGTTGTTGAAAGAGTTTCGTATTTGGGGGCTGAAGGAAAAGCTGATGGAGCCTGCGTTACGCAGAACCAGCGTCAAAAATCTGCGCAGCGCATTACAAGAAGCGGCGCACATCGACAAAATGGTCAAAGGCTTGCGCGCTCCTGAATTTGCGGGCGACCCTTGGGACGCTTTATTGCAAGTTGGTCTGCGAGTGGCGAGTCCTGCTAAGTAGAAAAAAGCAGGAGTATGCCAAAAAATAGCCTTGTTTGCGCTTATAGATAAAGCGTATTAATTTTATACATAAACCAGTATATTGATTCGCCTTGAAAGTGGCGGCGTTAGTGAACATCGATGGATATACCAAGCACACTACATGAAATGGGACTGCGCGCACGTGTCGCTTCGCGCGCTTTGGCGAAAGCCAGCGCGGCCAGTAAGAATCACGCCTTGCGCTTGATTGCTACGGCAATTCGTCGTGAAGCGGTCGCGCTGACTGCCGCTAATCAACGCGATATGGCCGCTGCCAAAGCAAACGGATTGGCACCTGCCATGCTTGATCGCCTGCATTTATCGACGCAAGGCATCGAAAACATGGCGCTAGGCCTAGAGCAAGTCGCTGCCTTGCCCGACCCCATTGGCGAAATATCGAATATGAAAGTCAGGCCCAGCGGGATTCAAGTTGGGCAAATGCGCGTGCCATTGGGCGTCATCGGCATCATTTACGAGGCACGTCCGAACGTCACGGTGGACGCAGCGGGCTTATGCATAAAGAGCGGCAATGCCACCATATTACGTGGTGGCTCAGAAGCCTTCCATTGCAATCTGGCCTTGGCGGCGATTGTGCAAGAAGGCTTGTCTGGCGCGGGTTTGCCAGCCGATGCGGTGCAAATGGTGGCAACCAATGATAGGGCGGCGGTGGGCGCTTTGATCACCATGCCGGAGTACGTTGACGTCATCGTGCCCCGCGGCGGTAAGGGCTTAATTGAACGCCTGATGCGCGAAGCGACGGTGCCCATGATTAAGCACCTCGATGGCATTTGCCATGTGTATCTTGATGACTACGCGGATATCGAGAAAGCACTTGCCATCGCGTTCAACGCAAAATGCCATCGTTACGGCACATGCAACACGATGGAAACTTTGTTAGTCGCTGAGAGCATTGCGGCACAAGTCTTACCCCGCTTAGCCGCGCTCTATGAAACGCAGCAAGTCGAATTGCGCGCCGACGATAAAGCCTATGCACTGCTAGCCACGTATCCGCATTTAGCCCATGCGCAGGAAGAAGATTGGTCGACCGAATACTTGGCACCTATCTTATCAATCAAAGTCGTGGCTGATTTGGATGCCGCGATGAACCACATCAATCACTACTCGTCCAAACATACGGAAGCGATTGTGACGGAAAACTATACGCACGCGATGCGCTTCTTGCGCGAGGTTGATTCTGCGTCCGTCATGGTGAATGCCTCGACGCGTTTCGCAGATGGTTTCGAATATGGCTTAGGAGCGGAAATCGGTATCTCGAACGATAAGCTGCATGCGCGCGGGCCGGTTGGTTTGGAAGGCTTAACTTCGTTGAAATATGTGGTGTTTGGCCATGGCGAAGTGCGCGTGTAAAGAAACGGGTAGACTCGTTCGTATTAGCGCAGTATAGGAATCTCCGCATCACACAAATTGAACGTGAAGGAAGAAAAATGCTTTGGGTAAAAGCCTTACATATAGTGTTTGTGGCTTCTTGGTTTGCCGGCTTGTTTTATTTGCCGCGCATCTTCGTGAACTTGGCAATGGAAAACGAAGCCGTGACAACGGAACGATTACTGCTCATGGCGCGCAAGCTGTATCGCTTCATGAGCATTCTGGCCTTGCCGGCCTTGGCCTTAGGCCTTGTACTGTGGATGTTTTATGGCATAGGGCGCGGCCCCGGTAACGCTTGGATGCACGCGAAACTCTTGATGGTTTTTTTGATTCTTGGTTACCACATGGCTTGTGGCAGCTTGTTGAAAAAATTTGAACAAAACAGAAATCAGCGCAGCCATGTTTGGTTTCGGTGGTTTAACGAGGTTCCTGTGATACTGCTGTTAGTGACAGTGATTTTGGTGGTTGTGAAGCCTTTTTAGATTTGCACAGTAACTTAATCAGAGTTTCCCTAAAAATTGCGAGGTTTTGATGTCAAAAGTATGTGAATATTTTTTTGCACCACATTCCCCATGGTCATTTTTAGGGCACCAACGCTTTATCGATTTAGCCAAGCAATACAACGTCAAAATTGAAATCAAGCCCTGCGATCTGGGCAAGGTCTTTAGCGTCTCTGGAGGCGTGCCGATTCTAAAGCGTGCGCCGCAGCGGCAAGCGTATCGCCTACTTGAACTACAACGCTGGAGCGATTTCCTGAAGATGGAAATGCATGTGCAGCCGATTTTTTTCCCCGTTGCACCTGACAATGCGGCGCGTTTGATTATCGCCACGCAACTA
>CAYPNW010000028.1:0-3183 GCA_964411965.1 uncultured Burkholderiaceae bacterium | reverse complement strand
TTTTTTCCCCGTTGCACCTGACAATGCGGCGCGTTTGATTATCGCCACGCAACTAGCCCACGGTACGGAAAGAGCCTTGCAATTAACCACGGCGATTATGCGTGCGGTTTGGGTCGAACAAAAAAATATCGCTGAACCAGATACCCTGATTGGTTTGGCACTGGACATGGAATTAGACGGCAAATCGCTGGTAAAAACCGCCGAAACTGCAAGCGTGCAAGCAGAGTATGATCGCTTCACGCAAGAAGCGAATTCTGCCAATGTATTTGGTGCACCGTGGTACGTTTTTCGCGGTGAAGGTTTTTGGGGGCAAGACCGCTTAGATTTTTTAGAGCGCGCTTTTCAACAAGCTTCATAGGTAATTTAGTACTCAGAATTCAACGCAATTACTCAAGTAATCGACAGACAAGAGTCTGTCTCTCTCAATGGAAAAAAGGAACCCCATGCAACGTTATTCATTTTTTTGCCCCTGCCCACGCGGCTTGGAAGCCGCCTTAGCGGAAGAACTAGAAGAAATTTCCGAATCGAAGAAAACCCTGAAGGTACACAACCAAGTGCCGGGTGGCGTGCATTGTTCTGGGCAAATGAGCGATGGGTATCGCATTAATCTCCATTCTAGAATTGCCTCGCGCGTGCTTTTGCGCATGGCACATGCTGGGTATGTGAATGAAAACGATATTTACGATCTCACTTTAGAACAGGCTTGGGAAGATTGGTTTGGCTATCACCACACCATACGCGTTGATGTGACGGGCATTAAATGTCCGCTCAAAAGCTTGGAGTTCGCGACCTTAAAGATTAAGGATGCCATTTGCGATCGCTTTCGTGATCAATTTTCGCAACGTCCTTCGGTCGATACCAAACAACCCGATATGCGCATTGTTGGTTTTCTCGATGCGCACAATTACACCGTGTATTTGGATACATCGGGCGAGGCACTGTTCAAACGTGGTTGGCGGCTAGAAACGGGCGATGCGCCTTTGCGTGAAAATCTTGCTGCGGGATTGTTGCGTGTGTCGGGTTGGAAGCCAGGTATGCCCTTACTCGATCCTATGTGCGGCTCTGGCACGATTTTGATTGAGGCTGCGCAGACTTTAGCAGGCATACCGCCCGGAAGAAATCGCGAATTTGCCTTTCAAAAATTTGCTGGCTACCAAGCGGATGATTGGCAAAGTATTTTGGATGAAGTCAAAACGCCACCATTACCTGAAGTGCCAAGCATATTTGGGAGTGATATTTCTGGCGATATGATCAGTATGACACGCAATAATTTGAACAAAGCGGGCATTCGTTTTGATGTGCCGCTGAAACAAATTGAAGCGCAAGAGATAAAACCACCCAGCGAAGTTGCTGGAATACTCTTGACCAATCCACCTTACGGCGAGCGTATTGGCGTACGTGGTGATGGAAGTCTTGAACCAGATGATTTGGCGCGTGATTTTTTCGCCTCGTTTAGCACTGTGTTGAAGCAACGTTTTGCGGGTTGGCGCGTGTTTTTATTCACTGCTGACCTCGGTTTGCCGAAAATGTTGCGTTTAAAGGAATCGCGGAAAACGCCGTTTTTTAATGGCGCTTTGGAATGCCGTTTATTTCGCTTCGATATGGTGGCAGGCTTCAATCGGCGCGAAGAGGCTAAGCCCAAAACAATGAGCAACACTGACGGATCAGATTAAATTTACTTCTTAAAAAACTTTGCTTCCCGCAAGGTGGCATCAAGCTAATAACAAGATGCCGCCAACGTGCTTCCAATGTACTACCAACATGCCGCCGCGCCATGACTATGTTGCCGTTAAGCGATTCCACACTACTGCATGACGAGGTTTTGATTGATGGCGTCTGGGTTTCTGCGCAGGCAAAGTACGGCATTAATGATCCCGCAACTTCCGCGCATCTCGCTTACTTGCCGAATATGGGGCGCGAAGAAGCGCTTCGTGCTGTTGAAGCCGCGTCGCGTGCTTTCCCAGCATGGGCTGCGAAAACTGGGTGCGAACGTGCGCATATCCTACGGCGCTGGTTCGAATTAGTGTTGCAGCATGCCACCGACCTCGCTCAATTGATGACAGCGGAACAAGGTCGCCCTTCGGCTGAAGCCATCGGTGAAGTGCAATACGCTGCCAGCTTTATCGAGTGGTTTGCGGAAGAGGCGAAACGCGTCAATGGTGATGTAGTGGCGAGTACGTGGGCGGATAAGCGTACCTTGGTGTTGAAGCAGGCAATTGGTGTTTGCGCGGCGATCACACCGTGGAATTTTCCTTTGGCGATGGTGACGAGAAAATTGGCGCCAGCATTAGCGGCGGGCTGCACAGTGGTCTTAAAACCAGCGCCGCAAACGCCCCTATGCGCTCTAGCCTTAATCGATCTTGCCCAGCGCGCTGGCATTCCCGGTGGCGTGATTAATGTTGTGACTGCGGACGCCATCAATTCGGTAGAAATTGGCGCTGTTTGGTGCGCAAGCCCGCTGGTTCGGCATCTCTCTTTCACAGGATCGACGGCCGTAGGCAAAGCACTCATGCGCCAGTCTGCGGCAACGGTGAAGAAGTTATCTTTGGAGCTTGGCGGCTTGGCACCGTTTATTGTTTTTGACGATGCCGATCTTGATGCAGCGGTAGTCGGTGCGATGCAATCTAAGTTTCGTAATGCGGGGCAAACCTGTGTTTGCGCGAATCGTTTCTATGTTCATGAGCACGTGTATTCGCAATTCCTTGAAAAATTTGTTATGCAAGTGCGTGAGCTGAAAGTGGGAAATGGCCGTTTGCCCGGTATCGACATTGGCCCCTTGATTAATCACGCTGCCGTGCAAAAAGTCCAAGCGCATATCAACGACGCGCTTGTGCGCGGTGCTCGTCTCATGGTCGGCGGTAAAGTGCATTCCGCAGGTGAGAATTTTTTTGAACCAACAGTATTGGCTGATGTCCCAAACGATGCCTTGATCATGCGTGAGGAAACCTTTGGACCGGTCGCCGCAATTGCCCGTTTCCAGGATGAGGCGGAAGTTCTGCAGCTCGCAAATGACACTGAATTTGGTTTGGCGGCGTATTTTTATTCGCAAAGCCATGCGCGAGTCTGGCGTGTTTCAGAAGCCTTGCAAGCGGGGATTGTTGGTGTCAATACTGGCTTAGTATCGAATGAAACCATGCCATTCGGCGGCGTGAAGCAATCTGGCCTCGGACGCGAAGGATCGCG
>CAYPNW010000027.1:4392-17453 GCA_964411965.1 uncultured Burkholderiaceae bacterium | reverse complement strand
TGCATCACAAAGGCGAACTCAAAGACTAAGCATGCTGCGAATAGATTATTCCATTGCCAATTCAATTGTGTCTAGGGGACCCAACTTTGAACCTGCGACATGTACAACAACGCTTACAGCACATGATCAAAGTTTCGTTAGATGGGTTTCTTGGCAAAGTCGCGCTGCGTCACCCGTGCAATTTCGGCTGATTTGACATGTTTTCGCGGCCCTCCGCATGGACTTAAACAGCGTAGCGCTGGCATTCAAATTCACGCAGTTTTTAATCCTTAGGATTTCTCGCAATGGTGGAACAAAATAAATTCCAACCTAAATCACTGGCGGATTTGTTCTTCTCTTTCACCATCCTTGCTTTACAAGGTTTTGGTGGCGTCTTGGCGATTGTGCAGCGCGAGTTGGTAGAAAAAAAGCGTTGGCTCAGCAACGAAGAGTTTGTCGAAGAATGGGCGGTTGCGCAAATTATGCCTGGTCCCAATGTCGTCAATCTTTCTATGATGGTGGGAAACCGTTTTTTTGGTTTGCCTGGCGCACTGGTAGCGCTGGCAGGCATGCTTACTTTTCCGCTTGTCATTCTCCTTTGCCTAGCATTAGTTTATAGCCATTTTGCCGATAATCTCATTGTGGCTGGTGCCTTGCGTGGCATGAGTTCTGTCACGGCAGGCATGATTATCGCAACGGGTTTGCGTTTGCTAGTCACCTTGAAACACCATCCCTTAGGTCCCCGTGTTTGCATTATGTTGAGTGCATTGTGTTTTTGCGCGGTGGCGCTTTTTCGCATACCGCTGGTGTTGGTTTTGCTTGGTTTAGGCGGTGTGAGTTGTGTTTGGGTGTTTCGGAGGCTGGGTGTATGAGCCCGGCGACTGCGCAAACTACGGCACTCGTGATGACGTGGGCGGATTGGCTGGGGCTTTTTGCGCATTATTTGCTGCTTTCTTTGTTATCAATTGGCGGCGCGATTTCGACCTTACCTGATATGCATCGGTACTTGGTGGATCAACAAAAATGGCTCAGCGAAGCACAATTTAATGCGTCGGTCGCACTTGCGCAGGCGGCGCCAGGTCCAAATGTTTTGTTCATAGCGCTGATGGGTTGGCATGTAGGACTCAATACGGGGAGTCACTGGGCTGCATTGTTGGGCGTATTCGTCACAATGACGGGGATCTTGCTCCCCAGTACCTGTTTAACTTATCTGGCCGCACGCTGGGGACATCAAAATCGCGAATTACGTGCCGTGCGCAGCTTCAAAGTGGGAATGACACCGATCGTGATCGGCTTATTGCTGTCGACCGGCTGGATCATGGCGTCTGCTCACCAAGACATCAAACGAGACGGGTCACTTTGGTTATTGACCGCGTTGTGCGCGTTAGTGGTTTGGCGCACTCGGTTGCATTTGCTCTGGTTGCTTGCATTGGGTGCCATTTTAGGGGGCTTGGGTCTTGTTTGAGCGTCGTCGGGTCGCTTTTGTGTGATCTTCGCTTTTGACTTTTTTTACGGTGCAAAAATGCTGAGTTTGTCGATCATTGGCGCGGGAAAATTGGGTCGCACATTTGCGTACATGTGGCATCAGCATGGCGTCTTCCACGTTCAGCAAATTTTGAATCGCTCGTTGGCGTCGGCAACGTCAGCTGTCACGATGATAGGTGCCGGTTGTGCCATTGACCAACTCTCGGATCTGGATAATTCTCAGATATTGATGCTGGCTGTACCCGACGATAAGATTGCGGCAATTTGCCTACAGCTCGCGGAGACGTCGAAGATCGCGCCGGGCACAATTGTGTTCCACTGCAGCGGCGCAAAAGCATCAACGGAACTTCAGTGTTTAGCCGATATGGGAGCCTTCATCGCTAGCTTGCATCCCGTGCGAAGTTTTGCTGAACCTAGCGTCGTTGCTGATAGTTTCACCGGCACGATCTGTAGCGTTGAGGGTGATGAGCGCGCATTGGCGACACTTGTGCCCGCTTTAGAAGCGATTGCTGCGCAAGTGGTGAGAATTAATGCGGAACATAAACTTCTGTATCACGCTGGTTCCGTATTCGCTAGCAATTATTTGGTGAGTTTGATGGATATTGCTATGCGAAGCTATCAGGCTGCCGGAATTTCGCCAGAAATTGCGCAAGCAATGGCAGAGCCTTTAGCACGTCACACCTTAGAGACGATTTTTAAGCAAGGATGCGTGAAGGCGCTAACGGGGCCGATTGCGCGCGGCGACAGGCAGACTGTCGAAACACAAATGGAACATGTTAAGCAATGGAACGCTGATGCCGGCGCACTGTACCAAGCCTTTATTGCGCCGACGCAACGCTTAGCCGATAAAAAAAGCACTTAGTCAAGACCGCGGGGCAAGTCGGGGCGAGCAATCGGTATTGCTGGGAAGAGTCATGCGGTATAGAGTGCGCCGTCATCCCGCTTACTCTGCAAAATACACGCCGTTCCTGCCGTTTTCTTTCGCTTGTTTTAAAGCCGCTTCGGCGCGCTCAAACACGCTGTCGTCTGTCTCGTGTACTTTGCACTCAGCCACACCCATGCTGACCGTAATAGACAGGCGTTTTTTTGCGAGATCCGTCGTACGGGAAAAATCATTGTTGGCAATGGTGTTACGCAGGTTCTCTGCAATAGCGGTTGCTTTTTCCAACGAGCAGTTTTTCAAAAGAATCAAAAATTCTTCGCCGCCCCATCGGCAAATGATGTCGCTATCACGCAAGGAGCGCTTGGCAATCATGGCGATTTCTTTGAGCACGTGGTCGCCGATCAAATGACCATTTTTCTCATTCACTTTTTTGAGATGGTCAACGTCGATTAAGGCCACACAAAGTGTTTGTCTTGATCGCTCGCTATCCGCAACGGCCTGTTGAAAAATAAAATCGAATGCTTGCCGATTCGGCAGTGATGTGAGGCGGTCGGTCGCTGCAGTGCGTTCGAGTTGTTCCTTTAACAGGCGTAAGCGCAGAAACACAAGGATAAGAATCAAAAAGCTGCAAGCACCATAAATGCCGCCTTTTATCCATAGTGGATTTACCTTTGGTGGTGCGTCATTTTTCAAATCTTGTTCAACTAAGAGTATCGCATTTAAAGATGTCAGGTTTTTTGTCGCGAGCGAAAAATGCTCGTTTGCCTCATGAAACTCCGTCACGCGCAACTCATTCTGCGAGTCAGATTTTTTATTGGCGAAATGGCTAAGCGCGAGTCGGTGGAACTGGGCGGACGTCAAAAAATGACTGCGTTGGCGCTTAATGTCTGCGCTGGTGAACGCGGGGCTTAGCTTAGCGTCGATCAGATAGATTTTGCATTCACACTTAAAAACGAGTTCTTCTAATTTCTTTTTAACGCGGTCAGTGGTTTCTGTCTGGTGAAAAATGCCGATAGGCGCACCATTCTCGTTGTGTATTGTTTCAGTGCGTGAAATTTTTAATAAGTCGTGGCTGTCGCCCTCAATACTCAAGCTCTTTGTCGGGCTATCTGGGTTGTTCTTGGCCTGAAAATACCAAGCGTCATTGGGATTCGTCGGTTCTAGTTTTTTAACCCCGCCCTTGGGATCGATCACCGTTTGGCTATCAAGTTGTGCGACTTGTACACTTAGCTTTGGATTGTTTTTTTGCAGCTCGGATAAGTGCGTTTGCAATGCTTCCGCGCTGTCTTCAGCGTTATTTAGCCAGTTACGTATTGTGGGATCTACAGGGAGCTTTGTCGGGAATGATTCAGATATCGCTAATGACTTTTCTATCTCTAAAAAAGCATGCTCGCTGGTGAGAGATAAATTTTTTACAAGCAGACGCTGTTCAGTATTTTCATCGGTCGAGGCCGTCATTGGTAAAAATAATGCGCTGGCGCCAGCAATCAATATGAGGAATAGTAAGGCGAGCAGGCCGTAGTTTTTATAAAGTTGTCGCATGCTGAAGTTGTCGGCATCGTTAACCGATGCTGGAAATTTTTTTGATCAACTAATTGGCTGTTTGGGCGTTTTACAACGTCGCAGGACTCAGGCCGGAACACGTGTTTTGTTACGAGAATGAGTCGGAAGATCATACTATAAGTGGATGAAAATTCACCATTCTTTGTCCACTCTTTGACGACTATTACCATAGCTTGAGTCAATATCAAGAACGCCTATGATCTTCTTGTGGGATGGTTAATTTGGTAAAAAAAATGCCGCAGATTGCGGCATTTTTTTATCGTAATGTTGCGCTTACGGACGGGGTGTCAGCGAAACATGCAAGCGGACACGTGAACCTGGGTCATAAGGTAACACGCTAGTGTATGTGCGGTTATGGTATTCGTAAGTCACCGCATAACCCGTTGTGCGGGTTTCCCAATTGTCGATATTTCGGCATTGGCGCACAGGGCGGCTTTCGTACGTTGGTTGCGAGTTCCGGCCACCGTTACCATCATTGTCAATGCGGTCACCAGCGATAGCACCAGTGACCGCGCCAATTGCCGCCGCTGCCACTTTGCCGTTACCGCCACCGACTTGGCTCCCTAACAGACCGCCTGCGATGCCACCGATGATCGCACCACCATTACTACGTTCGCGTTCGCGCTGTGGGTAACGTTGTGTGGTCTCGTACTCGGTACGGCATTCTTGCCTTGGCACGTTGACTTGTTCCACCTGCGGTTGCACGTTGACAACCCGACCATAATCTTCAAAGTCTGCGGCGCGAGCGGTATTTGCGAATACGCCAACCCCCAAAATTGGAAGAATTGACATCATCACAATAGATTTTCGAGATTTATTCAGTGCTATCATGTTATCGCTCCTTGTTTCCATAATGTAATAGTGAAATAACGTTACATGCTCGGTTTGGTGGACAAGAGAAATGTAAAAATCTGTATCACTCTGCGTTTGTGTAAAGAATCTCTTTCGGTTCATATTGGGTCAATCTAGGAGAAAACAATGCATTTCCCACTTAGCGCTTGGATCACCCTAGCAACCTTACTGCTGTATGTGTGGATCGTGATGAAAGTGGGCAAAGCGCGCAAAACTTTCAGCATCCATGCTCCATCAGTCGATGGGCCGCCAGAGTTCTTACGCACATTGCGTGTACAAGCCAACTCGGTAGAGCAAATGGTGTTATTTCTGCCTGCCCTTTGGATGTGTGCACTTTGCCTAAATGATATTGCCGCTGCGTTCGGCGGGGTAATTTGGCTGATCGGCCGCACGATGTATGCGATTGGTTATTACCGTGAGGCAGCAAAGCGCGGATTGGGCTTCGCTCTCTCTTCAATGGCAGCACTGGGTTTGCTCGTTGCGGCCGCATACGGCTTGTTGCGTTGAATATTTGGCAATCACTTTAGTATGGCGTCAAAAGTATCCCAAGACTTTGTCGCTGGCCGCTTTGGGGGTCACTAAAGCCGTTTGCCGTCCATTTCCCGACTACTTTCTACTATGAATACACCTAAAAAATTAAGCATGCCAGCGATTGCCTCCTATGTGCTTGGCTTGATTGCGCTGCTACTCGTGTTAAAAGCAGGATTGCTGGTGGCTTTATTTTCTGGGTTGTTGGTCTATTCTTTAGTTCATCTGTTAACGCCCTCGATCGAGCGCAAGTTTAATAATCGTCAGGCAAGGCTCATCGCGGTGTCGGTATTGCTGGCGATTGTGCTTTTAACCATTGGAATTGGCTTGTGGGGCGCAGTCGCCTACCTGCGTAGCGATGCAGGTAATTTGCACAATCTATTGCAAAAAATGGCAGATATGATCGACACCTCACGTGCGCAAATGCCTGAATGGGTGAGCACTAACTTGCCGGAAGATGTTGATGCCTTAAAGAGCTTGCTTGCAGGTGGTTTACGCGAGCATGCCAGCGACGCAAAACGCTTAAGCCAAGAAGCGGGTCATCTGATCGTTCACTTGATCCTTGGTATGGTGATTGGCGGCATGGTGGTTTTGCAAGACATAAACAGAAACTCGATGATGCGGCCTTTTGCTGCCGCACTCACCGCGCGGGTAAACAATCTGGCGACCATCTTTCATAAGATTGTGTTCGCGCAAGTACGAATTTCTTTGATTAATACGACATTTACGGGAATCTATTTGGCGATGGTTTTGCCCTTAGCTGGTGTGCATTTACCGTTCACCAAAAGCATGATCGCCATCACATTTTTGGCGGGTTTAATACCCGTCGTTGGCAATATCGTTTCTAACACCGTGATCGTTATTGTTAGTTTCTCGCATTCATTGCAAATTGCGGTGATTTCTTTGGGCTTTATGGTGGTAATCCACAAGCTTGAATACTTTCTCAATGCGCGCATTATTGGTGGCGAAATCAATGCGAAGTCGTGGGAGTTGCTCACCGCGATCTTGGTCATGGAAACACTTTTTGGCTTGCCCGGTGTAGTTGCGGCGCCCGTATTTTATGCATTAATCAAAAAAGAACTGCGCGACTTGGCATTGGTATAAAACGACTCATTGGAACTTGAAGGAGTAATGATGATCCTAGAACTTGCAGATATTCGGATAGTGCCAGGCAAACAAGCGGAATTTGACATTGCCATTCAACACGGCTTGGAAACCGTTATCGCGAAAGCCAAAGGTTTTCGTGGCTATAAAGTTAACAAAGGAATTGAGTCGGCTGAACGCTATGTGTTAATGATCTTTTGGGAAACACTCGAAAATCACACCATAGACTTTCGTAATTCCCCCGCATTTGCAGAGTGGCGTGCCATCGTTGGGCCATTTTTTGCTGCAGCGCCAACGGTAGAACATTTTAATTTGCTGGCGAAGTCAGTACACTAAATCCAAATTTTTCAATAGGTACGCTCGCCTTGCTGAGTTTGTTCCTTTGGTTGGTTAAAAAAAATAGGCAAAGCTATCGCGGTTTTCGGCGATCAACCCTACTGCACAAGAGGGTTTGCTTGAATTGGGGCACTTTGCCCCAAGTTAAGTTGTTGGCATAATCGATTTATTGACTTAATCGCATCAACTTCTAACGTTTAGCGTTGTGGCTAAACAAAAAAGGACACTATGGTTCCGCATCTCGTTACCGCGCTTAGCGGTCCCTTGCTCGATCTTGAGAAAAAAATTCTGGAAGCCACGCCTTCCATAGAACGCTGGTTCCGGCTCGAATGGCAAGAACACACACCGCCATTTTATTGTTCGGTGGATTTGCGCAATGCAGGCTTTAAACTTGCGCCTGTCGACAGTAATCTATTCCCGGGCGGCTTTAACAACCTCTCACAAGAAATGTTGCCCCTAGCCGTGCAAGCCTCGATGGCGGCAATTGAAAAATACTGCCCAGATGCAAAAAATCTGCTCTTGATACCCGAAGAAAACACGCGAAACCCGTTTTACTTGCAAAACATAGCAAGGCAAATGCAAATACTTCGGCAAACAGGACTCAATGTGCGCTTGGGTAGTTTGGATGAAACTTTAGAGGAACCCACGCCTATCGAATTACCCGACGGTAGTACCCTGATGTTGGAACCCTTAGAGCGTTCAAGCAATGGTCGCCGTTTAGGCTTGAAAAATTTCGACCCGTGCACTGTCGTACTTAATAACGACTTGGCAACGGGCGTGCCTAACATCTTGGAAAACCTAAATGAGCAAACCTTGCTACCACCCTTGCATGCTGGTTGGGCAGTGCGTCGCAAAAGCACGCATATGTCGGCCTATGATGAGGTGGTCAAGCGTTTTGCCAAGATGGTCGATATCGATCCATGGTTACTCAACCCAATTTACTTGAAATGCGCTGGCGTCACTGCCGGCGAAGCATCAACTGAAGCGAGTTTGATGGCTGCAGTAGATAGCGTGTTGGCGAAGATACGGAAAAAATACAAAGAGTACGGCATCAAAGATAAGCCTTTTGCTGTCATCAAAGCCGATGCGGACAATGTTGGTGTCGACTTGATGATGGTGAAACATTCCAGCGAACTGCCCGCACTATTGCGCCAACAAACCGAGATCAAACAGATCGATTTGATCGTGCAAGAGGGTATCTATAGCTTTGAGCAGATTAATCAATCGTTGGCGGAACCGGTGGTTTATATGATAGACCGCTATGTGATCGGCGGTTACTACCGTGTGCACGAACAACAGGCTGCCGTTGCAAACGGCGCTGAGCCACACACGCATATTGTGCCGCTGGCGTTTGCGCAACGACATGCGGTGCCCGATATGCGTGCCAAGCCAGGCACAGCCGCACCAAACCGTTTCTATTTATATGGCGTTGTGGCACGTTTGGCCTTGCTGGCGGCATCGCTGGAATTAGAAAAGACAGACCCAAATCCTGAAATTTATTGATTAGAACAGTCGCAAACAGACGTTGGCGTTGTTGCTTCGCTTTGCCATACCATTTGGTTTGCCCGCGGTTTTGCGACTAGCCAACGCAATGTTGCGTAAGTCCTATTGATGAAGAAATAGGATAAGGCGGGGCTGCAAAAATCAGTGGCTCGCTTCCTCTGTATGTCCCAACAATCGTAGGCACGTGTTTTTGTATTGGGTTAAGCTGCACACGGCCACAGTTTGTTTAACCGCCCACATGAGAATGTAAAGCTATGAAATTCGCCTTTCTTACCGACCCCCTCAGCGGTTTTAAAATACACAAAGACTCCACCTTTGTCATGATGCGTGAGGCGGCGCAACGTGGGCATGAAATCTACGCGTTTGGCCCAGATCAATTGGCACTTGATGGTGGTGAAGTGTTGGCGCAGGTTAGTCGCATTCACTTAACGGGTGACGCCAAGCAGTGGTATCGCGCAGATGCTGCCCAAGTTCACAGCTTGCAAAGTTTCGATGCGGTTTTGCAGCGCAAAGATCCGCCGTTCGACATGGAATACATTTACGCCACGTATTTGTTGGAACTCGCCGAACAACGCGGGGCGCGAGTTTTTAACAAGCCGGCCGCGATTCGCAATCACAATGAGAAGCTTAGTATTGCGCAGTTTAGCCAATTTACGACACCCACCTTAGTTACACGAGACGAACAACGCATCCGCGCTTTTCATCAACTGCATCAAGATATTATTCTCAAGCCCTTAGATGGCATGGGCGGTGCAGGCATATTTCGTATCCGCGAAGACGGTATGAATTTAGGTTCCGTTATCGAAACGCTGACCGTTAACGGTAGCCGAACCATCATGGTGCAACGATACATTCCCGACATCGTCAACGGCGATAAACGTATTCTGCTCATCGGCGGCAAAGTCGTGCCGTTTGCCCTGGCGCGCATTCCACAAAATGGCGAAGTCAGGGGTAATCTTGCGGCGGGGGGCTTAGGCGTGGCCCAAGAATTAAGCACCCGCGACCTTGAAATAGCGCAAACATTAGCCCCCATCTTGGCGCAACGAGGCTTGTTACTGGTAGGATTGGATGTAATTGGCTCTTGCTTAACCGAAGTGAATGTCACTAGCCCAACTTGTTTTCAAGAGATCATGCAACAAAAAGGTTTTGACGTGGCGGCGATGTTCATTGACGCCTTGGAGACAGCGGTCGCTATAAGCGTATAAAAATACGATACTAGTGAGAGTAAAATTAAGACACGCTTTTATTTAAAGCGAATAACTAGGTATTTTTTGGCATACTCCCTGTAAATTAAAAATTTATGATAGGCATTTTGTTGCTCACCCATGCGCCTTTAGGCTCAGCATTTATTCAAGCCGCCGCGCACGTTTTTCGCGGCACACCGGAGCGACTAGAGGCGATTGATGTCTTGGCCGACCAAAATATAGATGACGTATTAGATCTTGCTCGCACGGCGACGCAGCGCTTGAATGATGGCTCAGGCGTGTTAGTCATTACCGACGTGATGGGCGGGACGCCGTCAAACTGTTGCCGCCAGATTGGCGAACCCAGTGAAGTGGCGGTAATCGCTGGTTTAAATCTCCCTATGCTATTGCGCGCAATTACCTACCGTCATGACAATTTGGACGTGGTTGTAGAGATGGCGCTTGCAGGCGCACAAAGTGGCGCGACGCGGGTAGATAATCGGATTCGCTTGGGCGCGCCATAAACTCGTTAAGCCAAGATAGTCACAACAAAGGCACAATAAAGGCACAAAAAAATGATTCAAAAAGAAGTCGAAATCGTGAATAAATTGGGTTTGCATGCCCGCGCATCAGCAAAGTTTACCCAACTCGCCAGCAAGCACAAATGCGAGGTTTGGGTGGCTCGCAATGGTCGACGCGTGAACGGTAAATCGATCATGGGTGTCATGATGTTAGCCGCCGGAAAAGGCAGCAAGATCATGTTGGAAACAGACGGCATTGACGAACAAGTTTGTTTCGATGCTTTGGCAGCGCTGATTGCCGACCGGTTTGGTGAGGGCGAATAAGCGCAATCTTTTTATAGCTAGGTTAATCGGCGCCCTCTTCGGTGGCTGCAGTCAAACTAGTTGGATAGCCTAGAGCAATAAGCGTAAAACAAATGTAACGGTACGCAACTAAATTTCCAATGCGCTGTCCATTGAACTCACGGTGGTACGCATCGAGAGCCGCATAAAAAAGAGAAAGGAGACACGGCATGGCATCATTTACTTTGCAGGGCATTCCTGTCTCACGCGGCATTACCATTGGTCGCGCGCATTTGCTGCGGCCTGCGGCGCTAGACGTCGAACATTATCTTGTCGCGCAAGAAGAGGTGGAGTCCGAAGTACTGCGCTTGCAATCAGCGATTGCGCAAGTGCACAAAGAGCTGCAAACCATTTGGGCAGATTTGCCGCCCGATGCACCGACCGAACTCGGCGCCTTCCTTGATGTGCATGCCCTGATTTTGTCTGACCCCATGATTTCTGAAGTCCCACTGGAAGTCATTCGCATCCGCAACTACAACGCGGAATGGGCCTTGGTCACGCAAATCGAGGCTTTGTCAGCGCAGTTCGATGAAATCGAAGACGACTATTTGCGTGAACGCAAAGCCGATATCCAGCAAGTCGCTGAACGTATTTTAAAAGTATTGATGGGCAGCGCGCAGCATTTGCCGCATCAAGCAAGTGATGATGAGCGTCCCGCCAATTTAATCGTCGTCGCAAGAGATATTTCACCCGCCGACATGATGCAGTTTAGGAATGTCGCGTTTACCGGTTTTGTGACCGACGAGGGTGGCCCGAACTCGCATACTGCCATCGTCTCTCGTAGCTTGGGCATCCCAGCCGTGGTCGGCTTAGGTAATGCTTCAGAATTGATCGAGCAAGACGATTGGTTGATTATTGATAGCGACGCAGGTGTCGTCGTGGTGGCGCCACCGAGCATCGTGATTGATTACTATCGTGATCGCCAAGCTGTCTTGCTGAAAGCGCGCAAAAAACTCAATCGCCTAAAGAAGACGCCCGCCATTACCCAAGACGGTATCGAAATCAGCCTTCTTGCGAATATCGAATTGCCGCAAGATGCTGCTGCTGCCTTAGAGGCTGGTGCGGTCGGTGTCGGCTTGTTCCGTTCAGAATTTTTATTTATGGGGCGCACCGGGCATGATCATGTATTGCCTACGGAAGAAGAACAATTTGTCGCTTACCGCGACGCCGTGTTGGCGATGAAAGGACGACCAGTCACGATTCGTACCCTAGACGTGGGCGCAGATAAGCCTATCGATACCAGTGAACACAATATTCTGAACCCAGCCTTGGGCTTGCGCGCTATTCGTTATTGTTTGCAGGAACCGCAACTGTTTCTGACCCAGCTTCGCGCAATTTTGCGTGCATCGGTATTTGGACCCGTGCATATTTTGGTGCCTATGTTGACGCATTCTTTTGAAATCGATCAAACCTTGGAGATGATTCAAAAAGCTAAGCAGGAACTGCGTGTAGAAAATATCAAATTTGATGACAAGATTTTGGTGGGCGCCATGATAGAGGTGCCGGCGGCTGCGCTGAGTTTGCCCATGTTTGTGAAGAAACTTGATTTTTTATCGATAGGTACGAACGACTTAATTCAATATACCTTGGCAATTGACCGCGCCGATCACGAGGTGGCGCACTTGTATAGCGATATCCATCCTGCAATTTTGCAACTGCTGCACATGACAGTCAGCGCAGGCGAAAAAGCGGGCATTCCAGTAGCGATTTGCGGGGGTATGGCGGGCGATGTACGTTTGACTCGCTTACTCATCGGCATGGGATTTAGAGAGTTGTCGATGCCTGCTGCTCTGCTGCCAGAAATTAAGCAAGCGATTCTTAACACGCACATCGAGAGTTGTCAGCCGCATATAAAGAAGATTTTGCGCAGCTTTGACCCCGCCGTGATTCACGATGAATTGTCCCAATTGGGGATGGCTGGCGTGACATTGCAGTAAGTCTTTCTGCAGCGCCAATGCGATTGGTTTGACGCGCCTTATAGACTTGTTTATCCTTTGCGTTGAGTTTGAAACGAATGAATTTGCGCCGATTTGAGATCAGCTTGCGGGCGCAGCAGTGGCGGTTAACCGCGTCATTGCACATAAATACGGCTAAAGCGAGCTTGAATGCCGCCAGACTTTCCCCATTCAGCCCCACCTTTAGCTTCCTGAATATTTTTTGGCTTAGGAAGAACTATGCACTCGATTGGCATCGTCACACCACAAGTATTACGCTTTACTTCGCCCTTGCAATTACAAAGTGGTGCAAGCTTAAACGACTACGCACTTACCATAGAAACCTACGGCACCTTGAACGCGGACAAATCGAACGCTGTCTTAATTTGTCATGCGCTGAATGCCTCGCATCATGTGGCGGGTTACTACGAAAACGACGAGAAAAATGTGGGCTGGTGGGACAATATGGTGGGTCCTGGCAAGCCTGTCGATACCAATCATTTTTTTGTGATTGGTGTGAATAATCTCGGCTCGTGTTTCGGCTCGACTGGACCCATGCACATTAACCCCGCCACCGATAAACCCTATGGCGCCAATTTTCCAGTCATTACTGTGGAGGATTGGGTGCAAGCGCAAGCGCGGGTGGCCGATGCTTTAGGCATTGCCCAATTTGCTGCTGTGATGGGTGGGTCTTTAGGTGGTATGCAAGCATTGGCGTGGAGCATCTTGTTTCCACAGCGCTTGCGTCATTGCGTGGTGATTGCCTCTACGCCCAAGTTGTCCGCGCAGAACATTGCGTTTAATGATGTGGCGCGCCAAGCTATTTTGACTGACCCCGATTTTCATG
>CAYPNW010000027.1:3199-4292 GCA_964411965.1 uncultured Burkholderiaceae bacterium | reverse complement strand
ATTGCGTTTAATGATGTGGCGCGCCAAGCTATTTTGACTGACCCCGATTTTCATGGGGGTGATTTTTACGCGCACCACGTCGTGCCGCGAAATGGCTTGCGTGTCGCGCGCATGATAGGACATATCACCTATTTATCGAATGACGACATGGCCGAAAAATTTGGTCGTGATTTGCGTGCGGGTGATTATCAATTTGGCTTTGGTGTGGATTTTGAAATCGAATCTTACTTACGCTACCAAGGCGACAAGTTTTCGGATTATTTTGATGCGAACACCTATTTGCTGATTACCAAAGCGCTAGATTATTTCGACCCCGCTCGCGCCCATGGCGGCGATTTAGCACAAGCACTGGCGCTTACAGCAGCGAAGTTTTTGGTGGTGTCGTTCACCACAGACTGGCGTTTTGCCCCAGAACGTAGTCGCGAGATCGTGCAAGCACTGATCCAAAATAAGCGCCAAGTCACCTATGCGGAAATCGATGCGCCGCACGGGCACGACGCGTTTCTGCTGGACGATGCGCGCTATATGAATTTGGTCGCCACCTATTTTCAAGGCATCGCCAAGGAGCTAGTATGAATTTCGCCGAACTCAATCGCTTGCGGCCTGATCTCGCGTTTATCGCCCATTGGATACAAAAAAAATCGCATGTCTTAGACGTGGGCTGTGGTGACGGCGTGATGCTCGATTACCTGCAAACTGACTTGCAATGTACGGGGTACGGTATTGAGATCGCCGACGACAAGGTGTTGGAAAGTGCCAAGCGCGGTATCAACGTGATACAGCAAGACATGGAAAAAGGTCTCACCATTTTCTCAGAGCACAGTTTTGACACCGTACTCTGCCTTTCTTCACTGCAGATGATGAAGCATGTGGAAGAACTGTTGCGCGATATCGCTCGCGTCGGCAACGAAGCGATTGTTTCGTTCCCCAACTTTGGCTATTGGCCGCACCGTTTAGCCTTATTGCGCGGCAAAATGCCCGTCTCGAAAACTTTGCCGTATGAGTGGTACGACACGCCAAACGTGCGCTGCGCCACCATCAACGACTTTGCCGACTTGGCGCGCGAAGTCGGCCTTGATGTTTTAGAGTGCGT
>CAYPNW010000027.1:0-3099 GCA_964411965.1 uncultured Burkholderiaceae bacterium | reverse complement strand
AAAAATTTGACATTGCTTTGCACTTTAAAAATCCTGAAATGCTAGCATCTAGCCGCTGTCCATTCTTGTGAGAATTTGTATGAAAAAGTTGCCACTAGCAATTGTTTTTGCCGCCACGTTCGTACTCAATTCCTTGGCGTTCGCCGAAGAACCCGTAGCGCAAGATGGGGTGAAAGTTGGCAAACTGTCGATCTTTCGTAAGCTAGCCCCCACGGGCGCCTTAGAAAACTCTGCTGCGCAGCAATATGCGCAAACCATGCAACAAGCGCAGCAACAAAAAGCGCTGGCGCCAGATAATCATCCGCAGCTCATTCGCCTGCGTGCCATCGCCGCCAAATTAATTCCGTTTGCCCTGCGTTGGAACGAGCGCGCCCCGCAATGGAAATGGGAAGTCAATCTTCTGGGCTCCAAGGAAATCAATGCTTACTGCGCACCGGGCGGAAAAATCGCTTTTTACACGGGCATTTTGGATACCTTGAAGCTGACCGATGACGAAGTCGCCATGATCATGGGGCACGAAATGTCCCACGCGCTGCGCGAACATGGCGCTGAACGAACTGGCAAATCCTTGGTCGCGAATTTGGCGGTGAAGGGTGCAGAACTCTTCGCCCATTACAAAGGATATGACGCCAACGTCGTGGGCGCAGTAGGCGCGGTTGGCAGTGGCGCGGCGAAAGTGGCTATTTTGAGTTTCTCGCGAGAAGACGAAACAGAAGCCGATATCGTAGGCTTAGATATCGCTGCCCGTGCCGGCTACGACCCACGGGCGGGCATCACGTTGTGGAAGAAAATGGGCTTAATCAACAAAAATGCGCCCCCAAAATGGCTCTCGACCCATCCACCAGGTAAAGATCGTATCGCCGAGATTCAAAAACATTTGCCTGAAGTGATGCCTTTGTTTGCGAACGCGCGTGAAATCAATCTTGAGAATATTCCGGCTTATCGTTCTAACGTTAAGGGCATTGAACCAGTGAGTTTCGTGGCGCAGGACAACAGGGGACAATAAGTCTTCTATACGAAATCCGACGCGAGCGTTGTTTTTTTGTCGCAACAATTTAGAGTCCAACCACTATTTCTGTGCCTCACTGGAAAGTGATTTGGCCAGAAATTTCCCTTTTAAATCCAAGAAGTTGGGTGCTTTTTAGCGCCCAGAAACTGCGCCACGTTTGACTATTGCTGTATCGCACAAAATATTCGGTGGTTTGTGTTGTATTTTGAAATCAAGGTCATAAAACTTTCATAATTGCCTGTCACTATTTGGCGTTGAATATACTTTCCGCTCCATGTTTGTTACATTGTTTAACAAAACATTGCTGGGCGTTGAAGGCGTCATTTCTTTCAAGTTCCTGTTTTAAAGCGAAAAAATGTGTAAAAAATTGACGATTCAATCTGAACCGTCAATTTTTTTGGTTTAAATAGCAATCGTTTGCGCCAAAGCAAGTTACAGGCACGCTGGCTAATCCAAACAGGTGAAATTGCAGTGAATGTTTCAGCGCATGAAGTGCTAGGCCCATTAAAGCTAGGCAATGCGTGCGTCTACCGCATTTGAAGTGAAAATTAGCAGCACAGTTGGTTGAAGTGAGATTTCTTTCGGTCTTTTTTTAGTTTGTTTTCCATTGAGGCATTTAACATGAACAATCACAACAAGTTTCGGCTCACCAAAATTGCGCTGAGTCTGGCGATCGCATTATCGTCGGCTCCAGTATTGGCGCAAAACACCACCTCTGGTATCAGTGGCGTGGTCAAGGGTAGCAACAATCAACCTTTAAGCGGCGCAAAAGTAACGATTGTTCATATTGAATCTGGCTCGACCAACAACCTTACAACTGACGAAAACGGTCGATACACAGCACGTGGTTTGCGTGCTGGCGGCCCTTACACGATCACCATTACACAAAACGGCGTAACCGAAAAACGCGAAAACGTTTTCATTCAACTGGCTGAAACAGCCACCGTCGACGCAACAATTGGTACGCCAGCGGTTCAAGTTGTTCAAGTGACCGGCTCAGCGGGGAGCAAATTTAACAGTGGCAATATCGGCGCAGGTACAAATATTAGCTCACGTGAACTTGCCTCATTAGCATCGATTCAACGTAACTTGGCTGATTATGCGCGGACGGATCCTCGTATCTCGCAAACAGATAAAGAGCGCGGCGAAATTTCCGTTGCGGGACAAAACTCACGCTACAACAAAGTCACCATCGACGGCGTTAACATTAGCGATACCTTCGGCTTAGAGGCCAACGGCCTGCCGACAGCAAAGCAACCGATTTCGATTGATGCATTGCAATCGGTGCAAATCAGCGTTTCAAACTACGATGTATCGCAAAAAGGCTACACTGGTGCGAACATCAATGCAGTAACAAAATCAGGTACGAATGATTTCAAAGGTAGTTTGTACTACGTCTACCGCAATGACAATTTTGTCGGCGACCGTTTCAACAGCACCAACAATACCTATTTTGATGCCCCAAGGTTTAAAGAAGATGTTAAGGGCTTCACCTTGGGCGGCCCCATCTTCAAAGACAAATTATTTTTCTTTGTTAATTATGAAGAGTTAAAGAGTAATCGCACTAACCCTTCGTTTGGTCCAGCAGGTAGCTCTTTAACCAACGTGGCGATTTCACCAAGTGCCATTTCCGCTGCGCAGGCATTGGCACGTAGTCGTTACGGTATTGATATCGGTAGTGCAGAAATTGGCTCTAACAATCAATTGAGTGTTAAAGATTACTTGGCGAAAGTAGATTGGAATATTAACGACGATCATCGCGTCAATTTCCGCTTCACACGCACCGACCAAAAAGAGCCGTTTCTACCAGGCTTTTCAAATAATGGCTTATCGTTGAGTTCTAATTGGTATAACCAAGCAAAAACGATTGATACCTATGTGGGGCAATGGTTTGGTGATTGGTCATCGACTTTCTCAACTGAAGTGAAAGTGTCAAGACGCAATTACGATAGCATTCCAACCAACAACTCGTATTTGCCTTCTATAGGGTTGCAGTTTACAGGTGCCTTGCCAGCAGGAACGGCGGCCGGCACGTCAACAGGCAGCCGGTTCTTAAACTTTGGTACTGAATTTAGCCGCCAATTTAATGC
>CAYPNW010000026.1:0-18404 GCA_964411965.1 uncultured Burkholderiaceae bacterium | reverse complement strand
TTTCCCAGCCCTTGGGTCACGCTGCAAGAAGCCATCAAAATTTTCTCTGATCCCTTCTACCAAAAAGGGCCAAACGATCAAGGCATAGGTTGGAACATTTATGCGTCCTTAAAACGCGTTGCCCTTGGTTTCGGCTTGGCCGCTTTAGTGGGCATTCCAACTGGCTTTTTGATCGGCCGATTTAAGTTTCTTTCGGCAATGTTCAACCCTATCATCAGCCTGCTCAAACCCGTCTCTCCGCTAGCGTGGTTGCCCATCGGCTTATTGGTATTTAAAGCAGCAAATCCGGCTGCAATTTGGTGCATTTTTATTTGCTCAATTTGGCCCATGATTATTAATACGGCCATTGGTGTGCAACGTGTGCCGCAAGATTATATGAATGTCGCGCGGGTGTTGAATTTATCCGAATGGAAAATCATGACACGCATTTTGTTTCCAGCCGTTTTGCCCTATCTATTGACAGGTGTGCGCTTGTCGATAGGTACAGCGTGGTTGGTGATTGTTGCAGCAGAAATGTTGACCGGTGGCGTGGGAATAGGATTCTGGGTGTGGGATGAGTGGAATAACCTGAATGTGCCACACATCATCATCGCAATTGTGGTGATTGGTTCTGTTGGCTTGATCTTAGAGCAAACGCTGGTGGCGGTGGCCCGTGCTTTTACGTATGACGATGTGGCTAATTGAGGAACTTAAAGGCATTTGCCGCAGAGGCGCAGAGCGCGCAGAGAAAAACAAAGGCGAGTTAAGCGCGAGTGTAGTTATAAAGAAACCGCTCTTCTCTGCGTTCTCTGCGTCTCTGCGGTGAAGTTTTTAGCTTCCAAGTGCGTAAATTTATTTCGATTTTGGTCGCAATTTTTAAGGAGTGAATGATGGACACGCATGATGCGAAGTACATTTGTATTGAACACGTTGACATGTTCTTCAACACCAAGCAGGGACGTTTTCACGCCTTGCAGGACATTAATTTGAATGTGCAAAAAGGTGAATTTATCAGCCTGATCGGCCATTCTGGTTGTGGCAAGTCGACGCTACTTAATTTGATTGCTGGGCTCACCAAAGCTAGCTCAGGCACCTTAATTTGCGCCAATCGTGAGATAGCTGGCCCCTCGCCGGAGCGCGGCGTGGTGTTTCAAAATCACTCGCTGCTGCCTTGGTTGACGTGTTTTGAAAACGTTTATCTCGCGGTCGAACGAGTTTTTTCTGCGACAGAAAAAAAAGCGGAGTTACGTGAACGCACACTAAAAGCCTTGGCTTTGGTAGGTTTGAGCCACGCAGAAAAAAAACGTCCGCATGAAATTTCTGGCGGTATGAAACAACGGGTTGGTATTGCCCGCGCGCTAGCGATTGAACCGAAAGTGCTGTTGCTTGATGAACCCTTCGGCGCGTTAGATGCTTTGACGCGCGCGCATTTGCAAGACGAACTTTTAAAGATCGTTGAAAAAACCCAATCTACAGTCGTGATGGTCACGCACGATGTGGATGAAGCCGTGCTTCTATCAGACAAGATAGTGATGATGACCAACGGGCCCGCCGCCAGTATTGGCGAGGTATTGCACGTGGAATTGGAGCGTCCACGGGAGCGTGTCGCGTTGGCGCAAAGCCCGCTTTACGCTTCTTATCGCTTAGCAGTATTGGAGTTTTTGTATCACCGCCAGATGAAGCCCAGCAAAGACGCCGCGTAGGTTTAGATTGAAAAAAATCCGCACTTATTGGCGTACAACTTGGCGTTCAACTTTGCGCACAACTTTACGGTTAACGCTGCGCTCACATTCATAAGGACATGTCCATGAAAAAACTCAAACTCGTTATGGTTGGCAATGGCATGGCAGGCGTAAAAACACTGGAAGAGTTACAAAAAATCGCGCCCGATTTATATGACATCACGGTGTTCGGGGCAGAAAAATTTGTTAACTACAACCGTATCTTATTATCGCCCGTACTCGCTGGAGAGCAGACAATACAAGACATCATACTCAACGACGAAGCATGGTACGCGCAACACAATATCACCCTGCACTTAGGGAAAAAAGTAAGCAAAATTGATCGTGTCAAGCGCATGGTCATTGCAGAAGATGGCACCGAGGCGCAATACGACCGCTTGCTGTTAGCCACAGGGTCAACGCCATTTATGTTGCCCGTGCCAGGTAGGGAATTACAAGGCGTGCTTGCGTATCGCGATATTGATGACACCAACGCGATGATTGCTGCCGCAACGGTACACACGCATGCTGTGGTCATCGGTGGCGGTTTGTTGGGCTTAGAGGCAGCGAATGGTCTGAAGCAGCGTGGCATGCATGTCACCGTGGTGCACCTTCCCGCGTGGCTGATGGAGAGACAACTTGACCCCGTGGCGGCGAAGTTATTGCAAAACTCCCTAGAAGAACGTGGCTTAGCTTTTCTGTTGGGAAAAAATACCGCTGCAATTCTAGGCGACGACGCAGGACATGTCAGAGGCATACGGTTTACCGACGGCATGGAAATACCTGCACAGCTCATTGTGATGGCAGTCGGCATACGCCCCAACACCGCGTTGGCGGAATCGGCAGGCTTGCATTGTGATCGCGGTATTGTGGTCAACGACACCTTGCAAACCTTTGACCCGCGTATTTATGCCGTGGGCGAATGTGTCAATCATCGCGGTACGGTGTACGGCTTGGTGGCGCCCTTGTTCGACATGGCCAAAGTTTGTGCAAACCACCTAGGCTGTTTTGGCATTGGGAGATACCAAGGTTCGGCAACCTCAACCAAACTTAAAGTCACGGGCATCGACTTGTTCTCGGCGGGCGAGTTTATGAGTAAGCCGGAACATGAAGAGATCGTCTTGTCGGACCCGATAGGCGGTGTGTATAAAAAGCTCGTGATTAAAGATGACAAACTGATTGGCGCTTGCTTGTATGGCGATACAGTGGATGGAAGTTGGTATTTCAAGTTGCTGCGCGATGGTAAAAGCATCGCTGAGATACGTGATCGCTTGATGTTTGGTGAATCGAATATTGGTGACGTTGGCCATGAAGGCTATACCAAAGCCGCCGCCATGCCTGATAGCGCTGAAGTCTGCGGTTGCAATGGCGTCTGCAAAGGAAACATCGTCAAAGCAATCAAAGAAAAAGGTCTTTTTACTTTAGAAGATGTGCGCAAACATACCAAAGCATCGGCGTCTTGCGGCTCCTGTACGGGCTTGGTTGAGCAAATTATTATGCTCACAGCCGGCGGCGATTACTCGGCTGCACCCAAAGCAAAAGCGCTTTGCGCTTGCACTGACCACACCCACAAAGAAATACGTGATGTGATTCGCGCGGAAAAATTATTAAGCGTGGCAGCAGTGCAGCAATTCATGGCATGGCGCACACCAAACGGTTGCGCGAGCTGTCGCCCAGCGTTGAACTATTACCTCATTTCGACTTGGCCGCGTGAAGCGAAAGATGACCCACAATCGCGGTTTATCAATGAGCGTTCCCACGCCAATATTCAAAAAGATGGCACCTATTCGGTGATCCCCCGTATGTGGGGCGGTGAAACCAATGCTAAGGAATTGCGCCGTATTGCCGACGTGGTAGACAAGTTCAATATCCCGACCGTGAAAGTCACTGGCGGCCAAAGGATAGACTTGCTTGGTGTAAAAAAAGAGGATTTGCGCGCCGTCTGGCAAGAGCTTGGCATGCCGTCGGGCCTTGCTTACGCCAAAGGCTTGCGTACGGTAAAGACTTGCGTCGGTAGTGAATGGTGTCGCTTCGGCACACAAAATTCTACCCTCATGGGACAACAACTTGAACGCGAGTTAGCACGCATGTATGCCCCGCATAAAGTGAAGCTCGCGGTGTCAGGTTGCCCGCGTAATTGCGCTGAAGCCGGCATCAAAGACGTGGGCGTGATTGGGGTTGATTCTGGTTGGGAAATCTATGTTGGTGGCAATGGCGGCATCAAAACAGAAGTCGCACAATTTTTTGTGAAGCTCAAAACGCATCAAGAAGTGATGGAATATGCAGGCGCATTTTTACAGCTCTACCGTGAAGAGGGTTGGTATTTGGAACGCACCGTCCATTTCATCGCGCGGGTTGGCTTGGACTACGCGAAACAAGCGGTAGTCGAAGACGCGACACGTCGGCAAGAACTATATCAACGCCTATTGTTTGCCTTGGAGGGCGAGGTCGACCCTTGGCATGAACCAGAGAAAGCACAGGTCGATACGCGGCAATTTGAGATGCTGAATGTATGACACGGATCGGGGCAAGATATTTGAAAAGCATTCGCCGCAGAGGCGCAGAGGACGCAGAGGAAAAGCAAAGGAAGAGAAAAGGTTTTGAATTCACTTTTTTTCTCTGTGTCTCTGTGTCTCTGTGTTGAAGGGTTTTGACTTGTTTTGCTGATTTTAGAGACCTATGAATTGTAGTTATAGAGGAAAAACATGGACACAAGCTGGCAGTCAATTTGTCGTATCGACGATATTCCAGTCCTTGGCGCGCGCGTGGTGGCGCGCCAAGCGATGCCGAACGTGGCGATTTTTCGTAATGCCGAGAACAAGGTTTTTGCTTTGCTCGATCAGTGCCCACATAAGCAAGGGCCTCTGTCGCAGGGCATTGTTTTCGGCGAACGCGTCGCCTGTCCTTTGCACAATTGGAATATCGAATTAGGCACTGGCTGTGCGCACGCGCCTGACGAGGGTTGCACGACGACATTTCGCGTCAAGCTAGAAGATGAATGTGTATTTTTGGATGCCGACGAATTGCATTCACTTGGTGCTAATTAGATCAATACCAAACATGGAGTGCAGTTCTTTTGTACGCTAAAGAAAAGGCTGCGTTCAGTTTAGATGTTGATAATACTAAAGACTGAAGTTACGAAGAAAAAACAAACCTCTCACCACAGAGGTAGAGCAAAACTTTACGAAAGAGTTCCAGAGAAAAAACGAAGACAAATAGCCATGGTTTTTTGCTTTTCTCTGTGTCTCTGTGTCTCTGTGTTGAGCGGTTTTGATCTTTTTCATTAACGATGAATTTCATCAACACTAGATCTGAACATAGCGATAGAAACCACATACTCCTAGATAAATGAATAATTTCGTGCCATTTCCGCTAACAAATAATAACTTTACAAAAAATACATAGGTGAGTACAAATAATTTACCTGCTGTGCATGAAGTCAAAACCACCTGTTGCTACTGCGGTGTAGGTTGTGGCGTCGTCATCGAAACAGACGGCAAACAAGTTCTGGGTGTGCGGGGCGATGTGCGACATCCGGCGAATTTTGGTCGCCTTTGCAGCAAAGGCAGCACCCTGCATTTGACTATGCTGCCTCACGTGATCGCCCAAGTGCGCGCACTGCAGCCAGAGTTTCGTACACAAAAAAATGCGCAACGCACAGTTACCTCGTGGGACGGCGCGCTCGACACCATGGCGGAAAAATTTGCTTCTACGATTGCCGAGCACGGCCCAGACAGCGTGGCGTTTTATATTTCAGGCCAATTACTGACGGAAGACTATTACGTCTTCAATAAACTAGCCAAAGGCCTTATCGGCACGAACAACATCGATAGCAATTCACGTCTTTGCATGTCAAGTGCGGTGGCGGGCTACAAACAAAGTTTAGGGGCGGATGCGCCGCCCAACTGCTATGAAGATATTGATCATGCCGAGTTAATCTTCATCGCCGGTTCGAACACAGCGTTTGCCCACCCTGTTTTATACCGGCGCATTGAAGCAGCGCGCAAGAATAATCCGCAGATGAAATTGGTGGTGGTCGACCCACGCAGAACCGACACGGCGCGTGATGCGGATTTGCACTTGGCAATTGCGCCCGGTACCGACGTCGCCTTGTTTCACGGCATGCTACATATATGCTTGTGGGAAGACTTGATTGACACCGCTTTTATTGCCGCGCATACCGAAGGTTTTGTTGAACTAAAGCAGCTTGTACGCGATTACACGCCTGCTGCTGTGGCGCAAATTTGCGGTATCAAAGAAGCCGATTTATTGCAGGCGGCACGCTGGTTCGCGCAGTCAGAGGCAAGCTTGTCGCTGTATTGCCAAGGCCTGAATCAATCAGCCAGTGGCACAGCAAAAAACACCGCGCTGATTAATTTGCATTTGGCGACTGCGCAGATTGGCAAACCTGGCGCTGGCCCGTTTTCATTAACCGGCCAACCCAATGCGATGGGCGGACGCGAGGTGGGCGGCATGGCGAATTTGATGTCCGGCCATCGCGATCTCAACAACCCGCAACATCGTGCCGAAATAGCGCACTTATGGGGTGTAGAAAGCGTGCCTGCCACACCGGGCAAGACGGCGGTAGAAATGTTTGAGGCCGTGCGTCAAGGGCAAATAAAAATCATCTGGATCGTTTGCACTAATCCTGCGCAATCCATGCCTGACCAGAACCTGATTCGCGAAGCGCTGAATCGGGCGGAAATGGTGATTGTTCAAGAAGCCTACAACAACACGGCAACCGTGCCTTATGCCGATGTTTTATTGCCCGCCGCTTCATGGGGTGAAAAATCCGGTACGGTAACAAATTCAGAACGGCGCATTTCGCGCGTAAACCAAGCGGTGCCGGCGCCGGGGCAAGCCAAACCTGATTGGCAGATCGCTGTGTTATTTGCGCAAAAGCTAGAGCGCCTTTTACAGCGCGAAAAATCTTTGTTCAGCTACACTGAGCCGGAGCAAATTTGGAATGAACATCGGGCAACAACAGCAGGCCGTGATGTCGATATCACCGGTCTAAGTTACGCCACCTTGAACCAAGTTGGGCCACAACAGTGGCCTTTTGTCGCAGGTGCGCAAGTGGGTAAAAAGCGTCTTTACGAAGACGGTATTTTCGCGACGGAAAATGGGCGTGCTCGCTTTATTGCAGCACCTTATATTCCCGTACAAGAAAAGGTCACGCCGCGTCATCCTTTTGCTTTAACCAGCATGCGCCTGCGTGATCAATGGCATGGCATGAGCCGCACTGGTACGGTGCCGCAACTTTTTTCGCACGTCGCCGAGCCCGTGCTTTACATGGCGCGCGAAGACATGGCGCGCCGTTTGATGCTTGAAGGTGAATTGGTCAAACTCAGTAATTCACGCGGTGAGCAAGTGCTCGCGCTGAAAGAAAGCGACGAATTGCGCCTAGGGCAAGTTGCTGTCGCAATGCATTGGGGTGAAGAATATTTGTCTGGTAAAAACGCTGTAGGGAGCGCTTTATTGGGCATTAACAGCGTAAGCTCACCTGCGTTTGATCCCGTCTCGAAACAACCTGAACTCAAACATAGTGCCGTCAAGATAGAAAAAATCAATTTAGCTTGGCGTTTTGTCGCCTTCGCATGGTTAGCTGAGGGCGATGCGCTGCGCTTGCAAGGAGAGCTGCGCAGCTTGATGCAAGCGTTTGCGTATGCGACTTGTGTGCCATTTGGGCGTGAGCGTTTTGGGCTTTTGTTTCGTGCGGCAAACCATGAACCCGTTGATGCCGCAGTAGTAGCAAAGATCGAACAGGTAATGGGAATAAGTGGTGCGACGCTGTTGCGCTATGACGATGCCAAAACTGGCAATGCACGCCACTTAAAGCTTAAAGACGGGTGTATTGAGGCCGCCGCGCTGGCAGGCGACATCAGTGCAGAAAATTGGTTGAAAGCGTATTTGCAAGACGAAGTATCGGTCGCTAAGCTGGGCAGCGCCTTGCTTGCACCCAAACAAAACCAATTACAGCAAGCGGCGCCGAGAGCGAGCATTGTTTGCAGTTGTTTCAATATATCCAGTGAGCAAATCCGCGAAAAAATAATGAGCGTGCACGGCGACAAACTTCATCGTTTGAATGAATTGCAAGTCTCACTCAAGTGCGGCACGCAATGCGGTTCCTGTGTGCCAGAGTTAAAAAAAATCATCTCGCAAACGCCTGCTGTTTAGCAAAAAAGAAGGCTGCCGAGTTGCTTGTTCTAACTGCACCAACCCAGATGCAATCGCTAGAGCGCGCGTTTCGTCTCAGCGCAGAATGCGTTCCATGCTGATGTTCGCTCTTGTATATACCGGATGCGGTCCTTCAGAGATAGTCACAAAGCCATGTTTTTTATACAGAGCGATCGCAGCCTGTAACTTTGTGTTTGATACCAAATATACGCGCTGCGCAGCAATATCATTTAGCTTTGTCAGGCAAGCCTGTATCAAGCTGTCGCCATACCCTTTGCCTTGATGTTCTGCGTCAACCGCCATGCGGGCGAGTTCAAACACACCGTTGCCTTCGTTGAACAAAGCACACACGCCCAAGACGGTTTCGTCGTCGAGCAAACAAAATATCGTGCCGCCATTGTCGATAATTTTGCCCGGGTTTGCCGCCAATGCGCGGTCAACTTCTTCGATTGCGAAATACTGAGAAATCCATGCCTCATTGAGGCGAATAAAGTCGCTCAGATATTGCCGATTATTTTCAACTAAGTGCATTTCATTTCCTTATTTGTCATCGGCGTGAAACGCGCGATACGTGGCAAGTAAGGGTACTGCGAAAAGCAGCAAGAAGAACACATTCAACACCGCGTTTTGCCAGAAGCCAGACGAAACAGAAATGAAAGTATCAGGAATAAACCAGGCCAGCACCGAAAATGTGACGATGCGCCATGCCCAACGTTCACCTCGTGCGAAAGCACCTTTGATCAGCAAAGTCAGCGCCGCACCCCAACCAAACATGACCGCACCTAAAACGCCATGCAACAAATCAATGTAACGCAAGGCCGCTGGGTCGAATTGGTTGAGTTGGGTTGGATTAGCAAACAGCAAGGTCGAAAATCCCGCGCGCGCTAGGCTGGGTGAGAGGAACAGGCTGGCACCAAATACCATCACGCCTACCGTGACGAGGAGTAAGCAATTTGTCCAAAAAGCTGAGATTTTTTTCGATGCGAGCATTTTTATGTCCTATGAAATGTTGACTCTGGAAGTAAGCCTTGTCTTTTTAAGTGTAAAGCTCTCGGTATGAATGTTTTTTTCGTTTTTTTAGCATTGAAAAGCGAATTAGATAACCGAATATCCCGACCGACGATATGCATAAATAGCTGGGAGAAGCGTTCGTGAATTGAACTAAGCGCTTGGCAAACGAAGGCGCGCTAAAACCATCTCAATAATGGATTGCTCTGCCAACTCAAAGTCTTCGTCATTCAAGGGCGCGTGGCCTAAAACGAGGCTCATTTGTGTGGCGAAGTCGGCGTACGATTGGGTCATCGCCCAAATGGAAAACAGCAAATGCGTGGGGTTGATGGGGGCAATTTTTCCTTGTGCTATCCAGCGTTCAAACACGGCGATATCTTTTTGCAGCATAGGCAAAATTTTCTCGCGCATGCTCTCTGCGTAAAACTGCGCGCCACCGATCACTTCCATGGCGTAGACGCGTGAGGCTTGCGGTTGCTCTTTAGAGAATTGCAATTTGGCGCGAATGTAGGCGCGAATCAGCTCTGCTGGTTCTTGGTCTTCTTGCGCCAGAATATTCATCCGGTCTAGCCATTGATCGAGTACAAAGTCCAACACGCGCTGGTACAAAATCGGTTTGGTAGGAAAGTAATACAGCAAATTTTGTTTCGATAGCTTGGCTCTATCTGCAATCGCCGCCAACGCGGTGCCCGCGTAGCCCGCTTCCGCAAAGACCTCAATCGCCGTTTGGATAATGCGTGCCTCGTGCGCGTCGCGCGGGCGCAGCAATTTGGTGACTGGTGGGCTCACCAAACTGGTGTCGGCAGCGCCATTGGCATCGAAGGAAGGGACGTTTGCTTGCATGGTGCGTTGTAAATTTAGCCTAACAAATTAGAAAAAATGCGCGCCCAATAAAATCGTCTTGCATGTGTTGATTAATTGTGATTGACTACTATTTCAGCATAATTTTACCAAATGGTAAATTTTTTAGGTTCAGATTTTTATTCAGGGGCAAAAAGCATGACCAGCACAACGTCGATGAATTCCTATTGGATGCCGTTCACAGCGAACCGCGATTACAAGGCCGCGCCGCGCATGGTCGCGTCGGCTTCCGGCATGTTTTACAAAGATGAGAACGGGCGCGAAATCTTAGACGGTACGGCAGGGCTATGGTGCGTGCCGCTCGGCCATGCACAACCCAAAGTCGTGGCGGCTGTGCAACATGCGGTGGCTACGTTGGATTACGCGCCAGCCTTTCAAATGTCGCACCCCGCTGCGTTTGAGTTGGCAAACAAGCTGATGACCTTCACAGGCAATAAGTTTGGTCAGGTGTTTTATACCAACTCTGGTTCCGAGTCGGTGGATACCGCTATGAAAATGGTGCTGGCCTACCACCGTTCGCGCGGCGAAGCCCATCGTACCCGCTTTATCAGCCGCGAACGTGGTTATCACGGTGTGGGTTTTGGTGGTTTGTCAGTGGGTGGTATTGGGGCAAATCGCAAACACTTCGGCCCACTGCTCACGGGCGTCGATTATTTGCCGCATACCTTAAGCCTAGAACACAACGCATTTAGTAAAGGCGAGCCCAACTGGGGCGCTCATTTGGCGGACGACTTAGAACGTCTCGTGACTTTGCATGATGCATCCAACATTGCTGCCGTCATCGTCGAGCCTTTAGCGGGCTCCGCAGGGGTGATTTTGCCACCCAAAGGCTATCTGAAACGCCTGCGTGAATTGTGCGATAAGCACGGCATTTTGCTGATTTTTGATGAAGTCATTACCGGCTTTGGCCGCATGACCACGCCCTTCGGTATGGATTACTTTGATGTTGTACCTGATCTCATGACCACCGCTAAAGGTTTAACCAATGGTGTTGTGCCTATGGGTGCCGTGTTTAGTAAGGGCTTTATCTACGACACACTGATGAACGGCCCCGCAGGTATCGAATTCTTTCACGGCTATACCTATTCGGGCCACCCGCTGGCAGTTGCGGCAGCACTCGCTTCATTAGAGGTGTTCATGGAAGGCGAAGTGTTAGCCAATGCCAAAGCCATGGCGCCGTATTGGGAAGACGCCGTACATTCACTCAAAGGCTTACCGCATGTGATTGATATTCGTAATGTGGGTTTGATCGCCGGCATTGAATTGCAGCCTATCGCTGGCAAGCCCGGTGCGCGTGCGATGGTTGCCTATAAAAAAGCGTTCGCGGAAGGTATCTTGGTACGCACGACCGGCGACATCATCGCGATGTCGCCACCGCTGATTTTAGAAAAGAAGCACATTGACCAGTTGGTCGGCACACTCGCCGGCATTTTAAAAACCTTAGATTAGGCCAACACCATGACCACTGCTCCAAATCAAAGCCAGCCGTACCGAGTCAACCATTTTATTAATGGTGCAATTAGTGAGAGCGCCGAAGCGCGCTTTGCCGATATTTATAATCCGGCCTACGGCACTGTGCAAGGGCAAGTGGCCTTGGGTGGCGCGAGTGATGTGGAGCGCGCCGTGGCCGCCGCCGCCAAGGCCTTTCCCGCTTGGTCCAACACACCGCCGTTGACACGTGCGCGGGTGCTGATGGGCTATCTACAATTACTGCAGCAACATACTGACGAGTTTGCAGAAATGCTGACGCGTGAACACGGCAAAACATTGGCTGACGCCAAAGGCGAAATTGCGCGCGGTATTGAAGTGGTGGAATTTGCGATTGGCATTCCGCAGTTATTGAAGGGTGAGTTTTCTGATCAAATCGCGCGCGGTATCGACGCTTGCAGCATGCGTCAATCATTAGGGGTGGTGGCAGGCATTACACCGTTTAATTTCCCTGTGATGGTGCCGATGTGGATGTTCCCAATTGCGATCGCTTGCGGCAATACCTTCATCTTAAAGCCCTCAGAACGCGACCCATCGCCGTCTTTGTTGCACGCGAAATTACTGAAGCAAGCAGGTCTGCCCGACGGCGTATTCAACGTCATCCAAGGTGACAAAACGGTGGTCGATGCCTTGCTCGATCACCCCGAAGTCCAAGCGATTAGTTTTGTAGGCTCCACGCCAATTGCCCAAGCGATCTATGCGCGCGGTTGCGCAAACGGCAAGCGCGTACAAGCTTTAGGTGGCGCTAAAAATCATATGGTCGTGATGCCCGATGCCGATATCGATATGGCGGTCGACGCCTTACTGGGCGCGGCTTATGGCTCGGCGGGTGAGCGTTGCATGGCAATTTCAGTGGCAGTGGCCGTGGGTGATGTGGCGGATAAATTGGTGGCGGCGTTAGCGGCGCGCGTGCGTTCACTCAAAGTGAAAGACGGCATGGAAGCCGATGCTGAAATGGGCCCCGTGATTACCAAAGCGGCCAAGCAGCGTATTGAAATGTTGATCGGCGAAGGTGAAGCGCAAGGTGCAACGCTGGTGGTCGATGGGCGCAATTTCAAAGTCAGCGGGCGCGAAGAAGGCTATTTCTTGGGCGGCAGTTTGTTCGACAATGTACAGCCAGACATGAGCATTTATTTGGAAGAAATTTTCGGACCCGTGCTGTGCGTGTTGCGCACGCCAGACATGGCAAGTGCTTTAGACCTCATCAATAAACACGAATATGGCAACGGCGTTGCCGTGTTCACACGCGACGGTGGTACGGCGCGTGAATTTGTGCGCCAAGTGCAAGTGGGCATGGTAGGTGTGAATGTGCCCTTGCCTGTGCCGATGGCTTTCCATAGTTTTGGTGGTTGGAAGCGCAGCTTGTTTGGCGACCATCACATCTATGGCCCCGAAGGCGTGCGCTTTAATACGCGCGTTAAAGCGGTGATGCAGCGCTGGCCCGATAGCGCAAGCAAAGGCGCGGAATTCTCTTTCCCTCAAATGAAATAAGGCATTGCGATCATGCTGGAAAACCTACAACACTTACCTAGCTCACAAAACAAGGCAGAGCAACTACAGGCGCAATTTTCAGATTTGGCACCGGCGTTAAATGCGCGCCAAGCGATTATTGAAAGCCAACGCTGCCTGTATTGCTACGATGCGCCTTGCACACGCATCTGCCCCACGGAAATCGATGTACCGAGCTTCATCCAGAACATCGCTACGGGCAATATCAACGGTGCCGCGAAGGGCATCTTGGAGCAAAATATTTTAGGCGCAAGTTGTTCGCGCGTTTGCCCTACGGAGATTTTGTGTGAACACGCCTGCGTGCGTAACCATGATGCGGAAGGCGCGCCCGTCAAGATCGGTCTGCTGCAGCGTTACGCATTAGATCACATGCAATTTGCTCAGCATCCGTTCGAGCGTGCAGCGGCCACAGGCAAGAAAATCGCCATAGTCGGTGCTGGCCCTGCAGGCTTGTCATGCGCGCACCAATTGGCGCGTTTAGGTCACGATGTGGTGATTTTTGAGGCGCAGAAAAAATCGGGCGGCTTAAATGAGTACGGTATTGCCAAGTACAAACTCACCAACGATGCCGCGCAAAAAGAGGTCGAGTTTTTATTGGCGATTGGCGGCATTCAGATTCGCCATGAGCAGGTATTAGGCAGCAATCTACAACTTGCCGATTTACAGCGCGATTTTGATGCCGTGTTCCTCGCCATAGGTTTAGCCACCAGCCGACAACTCGGTGTGCAAAACGAGGCATCGGCCGGTATGTTGGCAGCGGTAGATTACATCGCCGAACTGCGCCAAGCCACCGATTTAACGCGCTTGCCGGTGCCACATCAAGCCATCATATTAGGCGCTGGTAATACGGCGATTGATATGGCCGTGCAAATTGCTCGTTTAGGTGCGGAGCAAGTGACCTTGGTGTATCGCCGTGGTGCGGAACACATGTCTGCCACGCTGCACGAACAAGCGATTGCGAAAGAGAATCAAGTTCGCATCATCACTTGGGCTAAGCCCGATGAAGTGCTGTTAGATGTGCACGGCAAAGTACGTGGTATGCGCTTTGAAAAAATGCGTCACGTGGCGGGTAAAGCAGTTGCGACGGGCGATTTTTTTGAACTCGCAGGCCAAGCCATTTTTAAAGCGATTGGGCAAGAGCTTGATGCGGCCCAACTCAAGAACGTGGCACAAGACTTGCTGCTAGAGAATTGCAAAATCCATGTCGATAGCCAATACCGCACCAATTTGAGCAAAGTGTTCGCCGGTGGTGATTGCATTCCAGCGGGTCAGGATTTAACCGTGCAAGCCGTGCAGCATGGCAAGTTGGCAGCGCTAGCTATCCATCAACAATGGCTGTAAGGCATCATCGAACTTATGCAAAATTGCCCCAGCGTCGTTGCGCATGCCCCGGCGTACAAGGGTACAAGCGTACTGCCTGCGGCAGCGCGCCTAGCTGGAACAACTTTGCATAAATTCTCAACTTTATTTGAAGAAAACCATGGCCGATCTCTCAATTAATTTCGCTGGCATTAAAGCCCCTAATCCTTTTTGGTTAGCCTCTGCGCCGCCTACCGACAAAGCCTATAACGTGATCCGCGCTTTTGAAGCGGGCTGGGGCGGTGTGGTATGGAAAACCTTGGGGGAAGATCCCGCACCCGTGAACGTGTCCTCACGTTACTCTGCGCATTACGGCAAGAACCGCGAAGTCGTGGGCTTCAATAACATTGAACTGATTACTGACCGCAGCTTGGCAATTAATCTGGAAGAAATCACGGCGGTGAAAAAGGCGTGGCCGGATCGCGCGATGATCGTCTCCATGATGTTTCCCTGCGAAGAAGAGAGCTGGAAGAAAGTGCTGCCTTTGGTGGAAGCCACAGGTGCCGATGGTATTGAACTGAATTTTGGCTGCCCGCATGGCATGCCAGAGCGCGGTATGGGTGCAGCGGTGGGGCAAGTACCTGAATACGTGGAGATGATTACCCGCTGGTGCAAAACCTATTCGAAACTACCCGTCATCGTGAAGCTCACTCCGAATATTACTGACGTGCGCTTACCAGCACGTGCTGCCATGAAAGGTGGTGCGGATGCGGTTTCTTTGATTAACACGATCAATTCAATCACCTCGATTGATTTGGACAACATGGTGGCGCGTCCCATTGTAGGTGGTAGAAGCACGCACGGTGGTTACTGCGGTAGTGCGGTCAAACCGATTGCTCTCAACATGGTCGCTGAGATTGCACGCGACCCAGAAACGCATGGTTTACCTATCTCCGGCATCGGTGGCATCGGTACATGGCGCGACGCTGCTGAGTTCCTCGCCTTAGGGGCGGGTTCCGTACAAGTTTGCACGGCAGCGATGCTGCATGGTTTCCGTATCGTGAAAGAAATGAGCGATGGCTTGTCGCGCTGGATGGACGAAAAAGGCTACCAACGCATCAGCGACTTTGCCGGCAAAGCGGTGGCGAATACCACTGATTGGAAATATCTGGACATGAATTACCAAGTCATTGCACAGATCAATCAAGACAGTTGCATACAGTGTGGACGCTGCTATGTGGCGTGCGAAGACACGTCGCACCAGTCGATTGCGCAATTAGTGCAAGCGAACGGCACGCGCAAATATGAAGTCAAAAAAGAAGAGTGCGTAGGGTGTAATTTGTGTGAGATTACTTGCCCTGTCGAAGGCTGTATTACGATGGTCAAACATGATAGCGGCAAGCCCTACATGAATTGGACGCAAGACCCACGCAACCCGCGTGCCGTTGTCACAGAAACGGCTTAGACGCGTGGAGACCCAAGCTATGCAAGCTATGCAACCATCGCAGCAATACGATAGCCAACTTTGGAACGCCGACTTAGCACCAACAACCGCGGCGCAACGCACTTGGCGTTGGTACCATTTCGCCGCCTTGTGGGTCGGCATGGTCATGTGCATACCCGCTTATACCTTGGCAGCCAGCTTGATTGAAAGCGGCATGTCGGGCACGCAAGCGGTATGGACTGTGTTTATCGCCAACACCATCGTCTTAGTACCCATGCTGTTAATTGGCCACGCAGGGGCGAAACATGGCATTCCCTTTGCTGTGTTAGCACGCACCAGTTTCGGTGTACGTGGTGCACGCTTACCGGCATTAATGCGCGCGATTGTTGCCTGCGGCTGGTACGGCATTCAGACGTGGTTTGGTGGGCAAATGATTTACACCTTGGGCGGCGTATTAATCGGCCACCCATTAGATGGCGACAAAATCGCGGGCTTGGGCATCAACGCATGGCAATTACTGTGCTTCCTGATTTTTTGGTTGATTCAGTTTTGGTACATTTTTCATGGCATGGAATCAATCAGAAAATTAGAGACATACACAGCGCCACTCAAAATTTGGGTGTGCTTTGTCTTGTTGATTTGGGTCTACGACAAAGCGGGTGGCTTCGGTGCCCTGCTAGATCAACCTTCGCAGTTTGTTGAAGGCGGTAAAAAGGCGGGGCAGTTCTGGCAAGTGTTTTGGCCATCGCTGACTGCCATGGTCGGTTTTTGGGCAACACTGGCGTTGAATATTCCTGACTTCACACGCTTTGCCAAATCACAGAAAGACCAAATTTTAGGACAATCCATCGGTCTACCCGCACCTATGGGTTTGCTGGCTTTAATGGCGGTAATCGTCACCTCTGCCACGGTGGTCGTGTACGGCAAAGCAATTTGGGACCCGGTCGACCTAGCAAGCCGCATGCAAGGCGCGGCGGTACTGGTCGCTTTATTGATTTTATTGATCGATACCGTGTCGGTGAATTTAGCGGCAAACTTAGTCGGCCCCGCGTATGATTTTTCCGCTTTAAATCCGAAAAAAATATCGTATAAAACCGGCGGTTACATCACGGCAGGGATTGCCTTGGTGATGATGCCGTGGAAGATATTGGAATCAACACAAGGCTATATTTTCACTTGGCTGATTGGCTACTCAGCTTTGTTAGGCCCTATCGCCGGCATCTTAATCGTCGACTATTTTCTGATTCGAAAAACCAACATTCAGATCGACGCCCTGTACCAACCAGGCGGCATCTACGACTATAAGGGCGGTTGGAATTTGATTGCCGTTGGCGCGTTTATTATTGGCGTTGCACCCAATTTACCGGGGTTTTTAAACGCCGCGTTTCCCGCTTCGTTTGCCGATGTATCGGCTGCGTTTAAAACCATTTATACGTATGCGTGGTTTGTTGGTTTGGCTTTATCGGGCACCTTGTATTACGCAGGAATGAAGTTAAATAATCTCGATAAATAAGCATACTGCCACTTTTTTACTAATTTACACCTAGTATTGCGCTTAATTTAATTGGGTAATACAAAATATACCGGCACTGGTATATTGATTTAACGACTAGGTTCATTTTAGGTGTTGATGAAAGCAAATGAGCTTGAGACCAACTTGCTAGCATAGAACGATTGCAAGCTTGTTGAGATTAGAACGAAGTCAAAAACCTTACCGCAGAGCCGCAGAGGTCGCAATGAATCAAGGTTTTTCTTTGCGACCTGCAGCTCTGCGGTAAGGTTTTAAGACAATTGTCATCAACATCCAATCCGAATATAGGTAATTTATCCTTTGAAGTACGCTTTTTTAATCTTTGATTGAGGTTGTTATGGCTATCTTGATTCGTGGTGGTACTGTCGTTAATGCAGACCAAGAATTTCGTGCTGATGTGTTGTGCGACAACGGGCAAATTATTGCCGTCGGTGATAATCTCGCTGCACCAATGGGTTGCCAAACGATAGACGCGGCAGGCTTGTATTTGATGCCAGGCGGAATCGACCCGCACACCCATATGCAATTGCCGTTTATGGGCACCGTCACGCAAGATGATTTTTTCAGCGGCACGGCTGCGGGCTTGGCGGGCGGCACGACGAGCATTATTGATTTCGTGATTCCTAACCCGCAGCAAAGCTTGATGGAAGCCTTCCACATGTGGCATGGCTGGGCACAAAAATCGGCGGGTGATTATTCCTTCCATGTTGCCGTCACGTGGTGGGATGACAGCGTGCATGCCGATATGGGCACGCTCGTTAAAGACTATGGCGTGAATAGTTTTAAACACTTTATGGCGTACAAAAACGCCATCATGGCGGACGACGAAATCTTGGTAAAAAGTTTCGCACGCGCCTTGGAGTTGGGCGCCATGCCCACCGTGCATGCTGAAAATGGCGAGTTGGTGTATTTGCTGCAGCAAGAGATGTTAAAGGTCGGGAAAACTGGCCCAGAAGCCCACCCGCTCTCGCGCCCGCCCGTGGTGGAAGGCGAAGCAGCACAGCGTGCGATTGCAATAGCAAACGTGCTCAACACGCCGCTGTATATCGTGCATGTGTCCTGCATCGAATCTTTAGAGGCAATCACCCGTGCGCGCAACCACGGCCAGCGCGTGTATGGCGAGGTGTTAGCAGGCCATTTAGTCATTGACGACAGCGTGTATCAACATCCCGATTTCGCCCAAGCTGCAGGCCATGTGATGAGCCCACCGTTTCGCGATAAGCCGCATCAACAGGCGCTCTGGCAAGGCTTGCAAGGCGGTAATTTGCACACCACAGCTACTGACCATTGCACTTTCTGCGCGGCGCAAAAAGCCGCAGGGAAAGATGATTTCACCAAAATTCCCAATGGCTGCGGCGGCATAGAAGAACGCATGATGGTGCTGTGG
>CAYPNW010000025.1:14136-19403 GCA_964411965.1 uncultured Burkholderiaceae bacterium | reverse complement strand
GCTGCAGTTTCATGTGCCGCCTTCATTTGTACGTCGAGCATAGACTCTATTTTTTTAGGTGCCTAGCGTGATACATTTTCGACGTGACAATTTTTTTACAGAGAGGACATTTCAATGGATTTAGCTACATGTACAGAGGCAATTCGCGCAAAGGTTGGAACTGAAAGTGGTTTAAAGGCGACATTAAAGTTTAATTGTGGTGCTGACGGTGTGATTTTTGTTGATGCGCTTTCTAGCCCCAACACTGTGAGTAACGAGGACATTGAGGCGGTCTGCACAATCGAAATATCTTTAGAAAATTTAAGCGCCATGCTTTCGGGCGAGTTAAATCCTGTCTCTGGTTTTATGAGCGGAAAACTTAAAGTTTCAGGCGATATGAGCGTCGCAATGCGTTTGCAAAGCGTCGTTTAATAGAAATTATTGTGTGTCCGGCCAGGAGCGATTTCGGCGTAAATCCTCTTGGTCTTGCCTTAATGTTTAGAAGCATTAAGTGAGAAGAAGTTTAATGTTGCGGTGCCACCACTGCCGTGACCGAATTGACCACCAATGCAGAAGTGCCATCAGGATAAAGGGCATCGAAACAACGGGTACAGTTTGAGCAAAAAACGTGCGACCGTTTTACATGCCTGAATCGCAGCACCAACTGTAACGGTGTTCCAGCGCAATATGGGCATGTTTCACGCATTTTTCCAACGGGAAGTGCGTCTTCAGTCGCGTAACCTTGATCCAGCAAAAGTCCATCGATGATGTCGCGCGGATCAAGTTCAACCAGCGTAAACAAGGGAGCACTTGGATTTCTACGTTCAGCGAGAGGTGAAAAACGCGTCTCAGTTTTAAGGTTTTCAGCGGCAATCATTTCGAACTCCTGGCGCGAGAAACAAAGTGGAAGGTAGAGCATCGGCGTAGCATAGATAGTTAACATAGTTAAATTTCGCCTAAACCTCAAGCTTATAGATGTAAAAATCCTTTCGAGAGATCGAGATTTCCAGAGACTTCCATGACTTATTTGATTCATGTTAAAGAAACGAACCAAAACTTCGACGGCGAAGTCGGTTTGACAGTGCTTGAATCTTCGCTTCTGTCTGATGTGGCAATGGCAAGTTCCTGCCGAAATGGTACTTGTCGTACTTGTATGTGCCGCTTGGTTTCTGGGTCAATTGATTATCAAATCGAATGGCCGGGGCTTAGTCGAGAAGAAAAAGCGGAAGGGTGGTTTTTGCCCTGTGTCGCAGTACCGACAAGTGATTTGATTCTCTCTTTGCCGTGAAAATCCTGAAGTATTCCTAGGATGCGAGCTGATTTCTGGCAAATTAAGCATTTATTTGTGCTTTCGCATGAATAATCTGTCGGCAATTTCGAAACTATGCGTATAATCTAATGGTCGTTGAGATTCTAGGTGGTAGTGCAGTATCAGTCTGTCATTTGTTACTTGGTTGAGACGATCTATCGGGCACGTGCCCACATTAACTGAAATAGGAAATTGTAATGGCAACAGGTATTGTTAAATGGTTCAATGATTCAAAAGGTTTTGGTTTCATCACTCCTGATGAAGGCGGCGAGGACTTATTCGCTCATTTCTCAGCGATCGTATCCGCAGGATTCAAATCGTTGAAAGAAAATCAGCGCGTTTCTTTTGACGTGACAACTGGCCCTAAGGGCAAGCAAGCTTCAAATATTCAACCGCTCTAATTCGCTTGAATTTGTGACTCGTTAAGGTTGCTTAAAAATCCCCGACATGTCGGGGATTTTTTTTATCTGATCAATTTGCGTTGCTTCGCCAATAATTGGGCTTGCTATAGGCGTGGCGTAGGAAGTCCACGAACGCGCGTATTCTCAATGGTAAGTGGCGGCGTTGTGCAAAGATAGCGTAGATGTCATTATCTGGCGCGCTAAATTCCTCGAGTAAGGGCACCAACTTGCCTGCTTCAATTTCGGCGCCAACTTCCCACATAGAACGCCACGCTAAGCCTTTTCCTGCAAGTGCCCAATCGTGCAAGACCTCGCCGTCATTGCAGACCATGTTTCCATCGACTTTGAGTGCTTGGATTTTGCCTTGCTGCTTGAATGTCCATCCTCGTTGGCTTCCATCACTACTAAATGTTAAACAGTTATGTTGTAACAAGTCATCAGGCGTGCTGGGAGCGCCAAATCGTTTGATGTAAGCGGGCGATGCCACCACAACGCGCTTGTTGCTGGCGAGCTTTACCCCGATTAGGTTGGAATCATTGAGGTTCGCGATTCGTACGGCAACATCAATGCCTTCACCAATCAAATCAACTACCCTATCACTCAGGTTGAGCGTCAATTTAACTTCACGATGCTCACTTAGGAATGAGGGAATCAAGGGCGCGACATGTTGCCGTCCAAATCCAGCTGGCGCTGAAATAATTAGTTGCCCGCTGGCTTTCGCACTGCGTTCTGAAACGGCTGTTTCGGCTTCCTCCAGCTCTGCCAAAATGCGTTGACAATCCTCAAGGAAAGATACTCCTTCGCTCGTTAGGGCGATTTTACGTGTGGTTCTTTGTAAAAGTTTGACGTCTAAACGCTCTTCGAGCGCATCGAGTCTGCGTCCAATCATTGCGGGTGCTACGCCCTCTGCGCGTGCTGCTGCAGAAAGGCTGCCGCGACTTGCAACGTCAACAAAAGTCGATATTTGCTTGAAATGATCCATGACGATTTCTTTAAAATTGGGCAGTGAGGGGAAATAGAGAGTTCGCTTTGTTTGCTTGTTTGTTGACGGTTCAATAACAAGCGCGAGCAGATTTTGTGTGGATTTAAATATAGTTGATTTTTATCACCAATAGCGTTTATTTTTTACTTTAACGCATCAATCAAATGATAAATCAGGCATGATTATTGGAATTTGATTGCCTATACTAGTGCACCATTTTTGTAATCTTTTTCTTCATCCACTAACTTTTCCGCTATCTCTTTAGGCTAAAAATGACTCTTAAAGCAATCGTGTTTGATGCCTATGGTACTTTGTTTGATGTCTATTCTTTAGCGGCGAATGCAGAGGCACTGTTTCCCACCTACGGCACACAACTAGCCGAAAAATGGCGCGATAAACAAATCGATTACACCCGTCTGCGCACGCTCAGTGGGCATTACAAGCCTTTCTGGGAGATTACGAGTGACGCATTGGTATTCGTTTGTAAGCAACTCAAACTCATTCTCAATGATGAAGATAAAAACATCTTAATGCAGGCATATTTGCGCTTGCCAGGTTTTTCTGAATCTTCGGATGTGCTGCAAGCCTTGAATGAAAAATCGATTCCATTGGCAATTTTGTCAAATGGTAATCCAATGATGATTAATGCCGTCGTGCAAGCCGCCGGTTACGAAAAACATTTTCAACATGTGATCTCTGTCGATAGCGTGCAGAAATTTAAGACCGCGCCAGAAGCCTATCAGCTGGCGCCAGACGTTTTAAGAGTTTCACCTGAGGAGATTCTTTTCGTCTCGAGTAATTGCTGGGATGCGTGCGGCGCATCTTGGTTTGGATTTACGACCTTTTGGATTAATCGAGCACACGCACCCTTTGAAGAGCTTGGCATTACGCCACACTACCAAGGAAGCTGTTTGAGCGACGTGCTTGCACTTTTCAAACAGAGTTGACTGAGTTTCGTTTCACTATTTTTCTTTTTTTACTTTAAGGTTGGACTACATCATGGCAAATATTACGTTACCTGAAGGCTTGCAAATCATTGGAGAATTGAAACCGGGGTTCGACAGCATCTTGACGTTCGATGCGCTCAATTTGGTGGCGAAATTGACGCGGCATTTTGAACCGCGTCGACGTGAACTCCTCGCTGCCAGAGCTGCCCGCGTTGTGCGACTAGATGCTGGCGAGTTGCCAGACTTTCTGCCTGAAACCAAACACATTCGAGAGGGTGATTGGGTGGTTGCACCCATTCCGCCCGCTTTACAATGCCGACGTGTTGAGATTACTGGTCCCGTCGAACGAAAAATGGTAATTAATGCGTTCAACTCTGGCGCGGACAGTTACATGACTGATTTTGAGGATTCCAATACACCCAATTGGGACAATCAAATTACAGGGCAGATCAATATGCGCGATGCAGTTCGTCGCACCATTAGCCTTGAGCAAAATGGTAAAACATATAAATTAAATGAAAAGATTGCCACGCTAGTCGTACGTCCGCGTGGTTGGCATCTCGATGAAAAACACGTCTTGGTTGACGGAAAGCGGATTTCAGGCGGGATCTTTGATTTTGCGCTGTTTTTATTTCATAACGCGAAGGAACAAATCGCGCGTGGTGCCGGCCCGTTCTTTTATTTGCCGAAAATGGAATCCCATTTAGAAGCGCGCCTGTGGAACGATATTTTTATTATGGCGCAAGATGAGCTTGGCCTACCACGCGGCACAATTAAGGCGACAGTATTGATTGAGACTATCGTTGCAGCGTTCGAAATGGACGAAATTTTGTATGAATTGCGCGAGCATAGCTCTGGCTTAAATGCTGGCCGCTGGGACTACATCTTTTCTTGCATTAAAAAATTCAAAAGCGATAAGAGTTTTTGTTTAGCAGATAGGGCTAAAGTCACAATGACGGCGCCGTTCATGCGTGCATATGCCTTGCTTCTCCTAAAAACATGCCACAAACGGAACGCCCCTGCGATTGGCGGTATGGCGGCACTGATTCCTATCAAGAACGATCCAGAGAAAAACGATGTAGCCATGGCAGGGGTGCGCAATGACAAAGCGCGCGATGCGAACGATGGCTACGATGGTGGCTGGGTTGCCCATCCCGGCTTAGTCGATTTAGCGATGACTGAATTTAAGAAAGTATTGGGAGACGCGCCAAATCAAATTTCTAAACAACGGCCTGACGTTGAAGTGAGCGCGAAGGATTTGCTGAATTTTCAACCTGAAACACCCATTACAGAAGCAGGGTTGCGTTATAACATCAATGTTGGTATTCATTATCTTGGCGCTTGGTTGGCAGGTAATGGTTGCGTACCAATTCACAACTTGATGGAAGACGCGGCCACCGCAGAAATTAGCCGCTCACAAGTGTGGCAATGGATACGTTCGGCAAAAGGCACGCTGGAAGATGGTCGTAAGATTACGGCGGACATGGTGCGGGCGATGATTCCCGAGGAATTGGCAAAGGTTAAAGAAACAGCAGGCAATGGTGCAACGTATGATCGAGCTGCGGTCATTTTCGAAGAAATGTCTACGTCGGAAAATTTCGCCGAATTTTTGACTTTACCGCTGTACGAAGAAATTTAAACGGCAACCA
>CAYPNW010000025.1:11642-14036 GCA_964411965.1 uncultured Burkholderiaceae bacterium | reverse complement strand
AACATTGGAACAAAAGTGGAAGCAAATTAAGCGTGTTTGATGCCAGTTTTTCGAAATGAACTTTCGGGAGTTTCGCAAGTCGAAGAAAGGTGAATTATCTTTTGGGAGATTTTTAATGTCCATACAATTTAAAAAACTGGCTGCTGAAAATAAAGGTTTTTTTATTTTCTTACTTTGCATGGTGCTCATGCGTAGCGCTTTTGCCGATTGGTATCGCGTTCCTTCCAGCTCGATGTATCCGAACTTATTGGAAGGCGATACAGTGATTGCGAACCGCATCGCGTACGACTTGAAGCTGCCGTTTACGGATGTTGTGGTACACAGATTTGATGACCCCAAACGTGGCGATATCGTGACTTTTCTTTCGCCTGAGGATGGTGTGCGTTTAGTAAAGCGATTAATCGCGCTACCAGGTGACGTCGTTGAAATGCGTGACGAACAACTTTTCATCAACGGGGTGGCCGCACAACTTACTCAACCGACCAACCTCGATGCGCAGACTGTTACACCAGCGCGGGAATACGCAGGGCAACAACAAGTCTGGAAGGAAAATTTAGGTGAGATGGGTCATACCATCTTAGTCATGCCAGAACGCGCCGCACTGCGGTCTTTTGGTGCTGTCACCGTGCCACCGGGGCAATATATGATGTTAGGAGATAACCGTGATAATAGTCGCGACTCTCGTTACATTGGATTTGTAAAAAGGGAACTGATTACTGGACGCGTCAAGCACTTGCTTTACTCTTTGGATGTCGATAACTACTACTTGCCGAGATTGAATCGCATTGGCGCAAAAGTATAAAGCGAGACGTTCCTACAGCCTTGGGACAAACCCGAGGCTGCGTGAAATTTCATTGGCAGTCTCGATTAAATCGCTCAGCCAAGCCTCTTGTAGGCGGTCGGCAGGCGCTGAAATTGAAAGGCCAGCAATCGTTTTTCCACTGTCGTCACGGATACCGGCTGCCATGCAGCGCACGCCTAGTTCGAGTTCTTCGTTGTCTCTCGCGTAGCCATTTTCTCGCACCGCCGCTAATTCTTTTTCTAGTTTTGCTAAGTCCGTGATCGAATTTTTGTTATGGCCCGCTAAGCCCGTTCGCATCGCGTAAGAGCGGATTGCTTTAGCGTCATCTAAAGAAAGAAAGAGCTTGCCCGTCGAAGTTAAGTGAAGTGGAGCGCGACCACCAATCGCGCGCACTACTTGCATGCCCGATCGCTCAGAAAAAGCGCGATCAATATAGACGATCTCATCGCCTTGACGCACCGAGAGGTTAATGGTTTGCTGCGTGCTTTTATGTAAGCCACGCATGAAATCTAAGGCAGCTTCGCGCACATCCAAGCGGCTCTTCACAACGTTGCCTAACTCAAGCAAACGCATGCCTAGACGATATAGGCCTGATTCCGAGCGATCAACCAAGCGCGTCGTCACTAGATCGTTCAAAATGCGGTGCGCTGTGGAAGGATGCAAACTTGTAGCAAGAGCCAGTTCTTTTAAGCTGACGGGCTCTTGGTAGCGCGACAGGGCGTCGAGCAAAGTAACCACTCTATCGATGACTTGAATGGCGGTGGAGGTCTTGACTTGGTTTTTCATGGGCAAAACGGTGTTCAGCAGAGCGTACTTTATACCACATTGTGAAAACGCATGTCATGAATCAAAGTTTGTTTTGGCAGAATATGGTTTAATTGTTCTAATTAGAAACTTTTTAAAATTCTTTGCAAATAGGAGTTACGCAAAATTGTTCTAGCAAGGGGCGTTGTCGAAGGCAGACCTTCTTTACGACAAGGTAGCGCAACAACGCTGGAGTAATTTCGCGTAAGTCCTAATAAAATCAAAAAATGAGAGACCATAGTCAGCGCTGTGTGACTATTTAAAATTGCAATCATTTATCATTTTTACTTACACTAAAGCAGCCCCAGACAAGCTAAACCACTTGGTGAGGCTGTCCATTTGTGCGTGCATAAAAAACTTAGGAATCAATTAGACATGCAAAACGACAATCAACCTTTAGAGCATAACGAAGAGATCAGCGAGTTTAAAAGTCGCAGCGGATTTAAGCGCATCTTCGTTGCATTTTTTTATTCGGTCGACGGTTTTAAATCGGCATGGAAGGCTGAACATGCTTTTCGGCAGGAAATGGTCTTGGTGGTCATTGGCTCGATAGTCGCGATGTTTATGCCGGTTTCCGCTTTTGAAAAATTGGTGATGATCGTGATGTTGTTACAAATTCTTGTGGTTGAACTCATCAATTCAGCGATCGAGGCTGTGGTTGATCGCGTATCCCTAAAGCGCCATTCACTTTCCAAAAATGCCAAAGACTACGGCAGTGCTGCTGTGCTATTAACCTTAGTGATGGCCATCGCAACATGGGTTGTGATTTTATTTAATCGGTTTTTCTA
>CAYPNW010000025.1:8523-11542 GCA_964411965.1 uncultured Burkholderiaceae bacterium | reverse complement strand
CCTTAGTGATGGCCATCGCAACATGGGTTGTGATTTTATTTAATCGGTTTTTCTACTAAGGTTTCGTTACGCACCATTGTTGGTGCCGCGTTCAAGCACCTTCTCGCGCTGGATGGATGCCCACACGAAAAAGTTGGAAATTGGCTGTTTCACTTTTTCGTTTGCAATACGCCTTTTTTAGCTGGCAAAAGCATGAGCGATTGCTTCGCTCGATATATTTGTTCTTGAATCTAAATAGAGCCGCGCCATCGCATGCTGCGACTTCTTCACCGCAGTTCCACGCTCGCGCAAACGCCGTCGACTCAAAGTAATCGACGAATGCTGCCGTCTTCTCATGAAATGCACGGCAATCGACGCGCGAGGTTATTCAAACGGCTTATTCAAATAGGCTACTCCTCAACCGCGCTTGGAGACTCGATACCAAACACTGTGCGCTGCTGCACGGTTGCCAGCGCGCCGCTCGTCTACGCTATGACTTTGGCTATCTGCCACGCAGTATTTTGGAACATGCCACTTAACCGGATTCCATCATGTACAAAAAGAATCAGTCCTTTTCAGCAACAAGGGTTCCGTACATCTTGTTTAATGCAAAACCACAAAGAAATATGGTCACTCAGCGAGTAGAGCACGATGAATTCTTAGATTTCCACCAGAGTACTAAGCAGAACCAAGGCTTGGGCTGATGTGAAACCGGACGCAACGCCCCACAGCCCAGCTTTTCAACCCAAGGCGCTTGCTGGGGCAACTGCTGCTGATGTTTCAACGCGCAGTCCTACGAATACTGTGTTGGATGATTCGGAGGTTACAGCTTCAACGGCAGCGACTTCAGCGTTAGCAATATCTACGGCAAAAGCGCCTGATTCTGAAGTACCGACGAGTAAAGCAAAGCCCTCATACCTCCGATCACATCGCTGGCAGTTATTGGCTGCTTTGCTTGCTTTGATTGGTGCTGGTGTTTTAAGCATTCGTTGGTGGTTAGGACCGCAAGTCGACGTTGAAACCGTATTGCGCCGCGACTTTATTCAAACAGTTGTGGCCAGCGGCCATGTCGAAGCACCTCACCGTGTCGATATCGGCGTGCAGATTACAGGTACAGTTCTGCGTATTCCCGTTAGTGAAGGGCAGGCCGTTGAGGCCGTTGCTTTGTTACTTGAACTCGAGGCAGCCGAGTTGACTGCAACAGGGCGTGAAGCTGACTTGGGGGTCGCCCAGGCTCAAGCAAAGTTACGCCAACTGCAAGAAGTACAAGGACCCGTTGCCGCGCGGGCTTTGCGCCAAGCAAAGTCCAACTCTAGTGTTGCAGAGGCAGCACTCGCGCGCAGCAAAGCGCTATTTGCGCAAGGCTTCATTGGACAAGCGGCGCTAGACGACGCAAGGAAATTGGCGGATGTTAACGAGGCCGCGGTGCATGCAACGCAAAAGCAACTCGACACCACATTATCAGCAGGTAGCGACAGGGCGCTGTTGCTCGCCAACATTTCTGCTGCACGGGCCGGCGCGCAAGCAGCGCACGCCCGCGTTGCTTACACCTTAGTGAAGGCACCGCTAAGCGGCACTTTGATCGCACGTAACGTTGAGGTCGGTGACATAGTGCAACCAGGCAAGGTACTCATGACTTTGTCGCCGCAGGGCCGTACGCAGTTGATTGTCGCCATCGATGAGAAAAATCTCGCATTACTAAGCATAGGTCAACACGCTTTAGTGTCGGCCGACGCCTACCCAACTGAACGCTTTGCCGCAACGCCGGCCTACATCAACCCCGGCGTGAATGCGAGCACTGGTACGGTCGAAGTGAAGCTTGATGTTGCGACACCGCCTGCGCATCTTAAGCAAGACATGACGGTGTCGGTTGATATTCAAGTAGCAAAACGTGCGCATGCGCTGATAGTGCCTCTGTCAGCGGTGCATGATCTGAGCAGCAAGCCATGGGTGTTGCATTTGGAAGGGCGGCATGCAACGCGGCGACCCGTGCAATTTGGATTGCAAAGTGGTGGATTCGCTGAGTTGTTGCTAGGCCTATCTGAAGGCGATGTGGTGCTGTCAGGCGCAACGACCATCAAGGCCGGCGCAAGAGTGCGGTTGAAACCGAAGAATGCTGATGCTAATGTGGACGCAGTGCCCGCTGCGGCATCATCGGCAGCATCGGCAACATCGGCAACGTCAACACCAACACCGGCGAAATAAAAGGGAATGCCTTAGCCATGTTTAAAACTTGGTTACCCTTCGAATGGATTGTTGCGATTCGTTTCCTGCGCGAGGGGCGCTTACAGACGATTTTTATCATCGTTGGAGTGGCGTTAGGCGTAGCGGTGATCGTTTTTATGTCGGCGTTAATGACAGGGTTGCAAATTAATTTCATAGCGCGTGTGCTCTCGGCACAAGGGCAAATTCAACTGTTGCCGCCAAGAGAAGTTACACGGCCGCTGATGCAAGGCGTTTATGCAAAAGCTGGTGAGCTTGAAGCTGCCATCGTACAAGTCCCGCTGCAACGTTTAAAGTCGATCGACCAATGGCAAGCGGTCGCCGAGCAGATCCGGTCTATACCTGGCGTCATGGTCGTTTCACCATTGGCAGGGGGTTCGGCGTTGGTGGTGCGTGGTGTTGCAAGTCGAGCGATTACCGTAGCTGGCATTGATCCTGTGTTTTACTACCGCGTCGTTACATTGCCCAGCAAGATAGTGGTTGGCACCGCCGAACTCACTGGCAGCGATATTCTCATCGGTACTGAGCTGGCCAGCGATTTGGGCGTCAAGGTTGGCGATAAACTGCGACTCACCACCTTGGCATCGACCAATGCCGGGTCAGATACCACCTTGACCATCACTGGCATTTTTGATCTTGGCAATAAAAGCGCAAACGAGCGCAACACTTTCGTCGCTTTGCGTACAGCACAGAGTTTGTTGGCTTTGCCCGGCGGGGTGACGAGCTTGGACGTGACTGTGCGTGATGTGTATGCCGCAGAGTTAATAGCACAGCGCATTACGGCCGCCACGGGGATAGAAGCCGACAGTTGGATCAA
>CAYPNW010000025.1:7045-8423 GCA_964411965.1 uncultured Burkholderiaceae bacterium | reverse complement strand
TAATAGCACAGCGCATTACGGCCGCCACGGGGATAGAAGCCGACAGTTGGATCAAATCAAATGCAGAGCTTTTTACAGCCATTGCTGCGCAGAACACATCAAACAATGCGATTCGCTTTTTTGTTGGTCTGTCGGTCGCGTTCGGTATCGCCAGCGTGTTGGCGGTCGTTGTTGTACAGAAATCGCGCGAGATTGGCATCATGCGTGCAATGGGAATTTCGCAAGGGCAGGTGATGCGGGTGTTTCTCTTGCAAGGCGGCTTGCTCGCGCTAGCAGGCTCGGTGCTTGGCAGCGTGTTGGGTGTTGGCGTACTCACAATGTGGCATCGCTCGGTGCGCACTGCCGATGGCACCGCTTTGTTTGCGCTGGTACTGGAACCATCACTCTTCATCACCGTGCTGGCAGCGGCGACTGTGACGGGTTTGTTTGCCGCGTTGGCTCCAGCGCGACGCGCGGCGCGGCTTGACCCTGTGGTGGCTATTCGTGGCTAAATCAATCACCACTCCTGCCGTCGTTCAATTGCAGAATGTGCGCAAGGCTTACAACGTGGGTGCGACATTTGAAACTGAAGTACTGCACGGCATCAACCTGACTGTACAGCAGGGCGAATTTTGCGCGGTGGTCGGACCATCGGGTTCAGGAAAAAGCACGCTCTTGAATATCATCGGCTTGCTTGATCGCCCCACATTGGGCACGGTAGAAATCTGTGGCCAGCAAACGACTGAGTTGGCTGATCGCGCATTGACCCAACTGCGCGGTCACAAAATTGGCTTCGTGTTTCAGTATCATTACCTAATGACCGCATTCACAGCGCTGGAGAACGTCATCATGCCTATGTTGGGCGCGGCAGAATTTGCTAACGACGCCATGCGGCTCCGCGCAGAAACCTTGATTGATATCGTTGGACTTACGCCTTGGAAAAATAATGGTGCTGGTCAGCTTAGCGGCGGCCAACAGCAGCGCGTTGCTATTGCTCGCGCGCTCGCGATGAATCCTGCTTTACTGCTAGCTGACGAGCCGACTGGCAATCTAGACACAAAAAGCGCAGACGAGGTGTTTGCTTTACTTAGGCGCTTCAATACCGAGCAAGGTACAACCGTGTTATTCGTGACCCACAACGTGGCGCTGTCTGAACGTTGCGACAGAAATATTGAAGTCGTTGATGGTCAGTTGACGACGTAGACTATTCACCTCAAACAGTGCTGAGATTTCAAACGCAAAGCGATTGAGTGACTCATCGTACAGAAGATCACAATTCAACATTACACACTGAATTGGTTCCAATTCGATGGTGCTTGGTCGGGTTCCCAAATTTTTTTCTCGACATTTAACCTGAATTTGGACTGGTCGCCGCCGCGCTCGTCGCACTTGGCTTGTG
>CAYPNW010000025.1:0-6945 GCA_964411965.1 uncultured Burkholderiaceae bacterium | reverse complement strand
TCTAGCCACAATACCCAATGTTGGAAATTTGCATTGACAAGTAATGTAATCGGCAACGCGAACAGTAAGGGCATCGTGATCTTGCCCGACTTGTCCCGACGGTGCCCGGCCGTAGACCCCGACGATCACCATGTCTTCATTTCCCTCGGTTGTGCAACGGAAAACCTGGTGCAAGCTGCACTTGCTCACGGGCTCTAAGCGCAGCCCAGTTTTGACACCACGCAAGACGTTATCAATGTGAGTTTGACGCCTACAACCGCGCGCAGTTCGTCGTTGTTTCAAGCCATCGCTACTCGCCAATGTACACGCGGCGATTACGATGGCAAATCGCTTTCAATTGAAGAACTACAGCTCCTTGAACGGGCGGGGACGTCAGGTAATGTTCGTATCATGCTCTTGACGCAACACTCAGATATGGAGCGCGTGAAAGAGTATGTCCTTCAAGGTAACAGCGCCCAAATAGCGGACCCTGCTTTCGTCAAAGAATTGAAGATGTGGATGCGATTTAACGGCACCGAAGCAGCGCGCACCCGCGATGGCTTATTTAGCGCAACAACAGGTAACCCGACCATACCGACTTGGTTGGGGGAGCTGGCGTTCCCTTGGCTTTTTACGGCTAAAAGCGAGAACGACAAGATCGCCCGCCAGATCAGCAACTCGGCGGGGATTGCGCTGTTTGTTGGTCAGGCGGCCGATAAAGCTAACTGGGTGGACGTGGGGCGTGCTTATGAACGCTTTGCTTTACAAGCGACAGCGCTGGGGATTCGCAATGCCTTCCTGAATCAGCCGGTAGAAGTTGCTGCGGTGCGCTCACCATTTGCCGTCGCGATGGGAATACCAGGCTTGCGTCCTGATCTCGTCGTGCGCTTCGGCCGCGGGCCGGTTATGCCGCAATCCTTACGTCGATCTGTGCAAGCTGTGCTGGTGTAAAGAAAAAATTGCTGAATGCTTCAGTGACTAGCTTTACTTTCTTTTCAGTTCTTCGATAAATCATCTCTGCTTTGAGTTCGCTACCGCACTAAAACCACGCGCTATTTGTCGTAGTGTCGCCATCACGACCTTATCGCAAGAATAAAAGTGACGTTTTTCTCAAAAGCGTTTCAATGTAGCTAAAAATGAACAAGAACGATGTGAAAGATTGCGTGCAGAATCTTATGGCGGTAAGCATGTACCGATTATTGGGTGCCGCGTAATGAGAATCAGCCGTCATCTTGAGCGTCACCGTAGCGATCGCATAGGTTGGTTGCGCGCCGCTGTGCTTGGTGCTAATGACGGCATTGTCTCCACTGCCAGTTTGGTCTTAGGCGTTGCTGTTGCTGGTGCCGAACATCAGACTATTTTGCTGACCAGCGTTTCTGGCCTCATTGCAGGTGCCATGTCAATGGCGGCAGGCGAGTTTGTTTCTGTACATTCGCAAAAGGATACGGAGAACGCAGACTTGAACCGTGAACGCACTGAGCTGAAGAACGACCCTGTTGGCGAGCAACGTGAATTGGCCACGATTTATGTAGGACGAGGCTTGGATCAAAGCTTGGCCGATCAGGTTGCGTTGCAACTAACTGCTCATGACGCGCTCGCTGCACATGAACGTGACGAATTGGGGTTGTCAGATGTTACGGCCGCGCGGCCAACGCAAGCAGCGTTGGCGTCGGCGGCAAGTTTTGCGATTGGCGCAGTGTTGCCAATTGCCGTGGTTGCTACGACCACATCGACACACTTGATTCTTTGGGTTTCGCTTTCTTCATTGGGCTTTCTCGCGCTGCTTGGAGGCGTCTCCGCACAGGCAGGTGGCGCACCTTTATGGGCAGGGACTTGGCGTGTCACGCTGTGGGGCGCGGTGGCAATGGCGGTCACGGCGGGCGCTGGCGCTTTGTTTGGCGCGGTCGCTTAATTTGTTAGTCTAGATTTCCGATTTTCTAAAGATACATTAGGCAAAGCCAACATGCAAAGACCTGCAAAGACCAGCGTTTTGCAGGTCTTTGCATGTTGGAGTGGCGACTTAGCCTTGCGTCGTTCGCTGGTTTGAGCGACGCAACTCCCTACGCAGTTGTTTCGAGTTCGTCAGCTTTGAACCAATAAGCGTTTCGGCCATAGTGTTTGTGCATCGTCTGTTCCCAATCGCGGTCAAGCACAACTTTAGGGTCATAGGGTGGTGATGTTTTAACCGCATCACGACTTAGATTGACTGACACGGCCTTATCAGACCAGCTCACGTTAGAAATCCAAGCTGGTGCGATGAGTACGGAATGTCCCATCCACCAGTTGCTTGTGTCCACAACCAAGTAGCGTATCGCCCATGTGCTTTCGTCCACCAAAAAACCGCTGATATGACCGATCTCGCCATCCGTAGCATGTACGTGGTAGCCGTTAACGACGGCGCAACTGCGTAGGTGTGGATCGTCATTACGGTGGCGCGTCCGTTCGTTTGCTAACGCGGCTTCATCTTCCCGTTGACGTTCGGCCCATCCTACGCCATTGCTAATATGCATAGGCACATCGTAGGGGTACATCGAATCACCCCACAACCCTGTGCCGCCCCAATAATACGGGTAGCCGTAGTAGCTGAGATATTGCTCTTCATTTTGGCGTGACACGGGCATATCCGTATCGATATCGGGGCTGTCACTGACTCGCGATTTTGTGATCGACACGGGCAAGGTTTTGCCATGCCAATCTGGCTTTTCGACCGAGGCTGGCGAGATCAGCACTTTTCTGCTGGACAGCCATGAGCCAGTTTCCACCACGAAGTAACGCAGCACCCATGCGTCATCATCGAAGTACATATCCGTGATTTTTCCAATTTCACCGTCGGTTGCGCGGATGGCAAAATTGTCGAAGTCTTTCGTGTTGCGCAGCATATTTATTCCTTTCAAAAATCGGGCACCAGGCACCGAGGAAAACGAGGTCGGACAGCAAGCGCGGAAATAGCACTTGCTGCGTTTGGTCGCCAAATTGCGATAGACAGAACTGTCTCGGCGTCACATCGATAATTTGCCGTGTCGCCTGCGCCTAATCTGTGCGGTGTCACACCCGGTAAGTTCTAACCAAAATAGACGAGCGACGTTGATCGATTTGTTAAACTGGTGAGCCGAGTTTTTTCGTCGCCTAACGCTAACCGCCGTCGGTTTGCCGCCGCAGAGACTTTGAGGCGATTAAAAGTAAAACTTATGGCTTGTTCCATTCTTTGTGAGATTGACGTATGTCATCGACAAACCCACTTTCGCAAGACCAGCGCAACGTGCTCTTCCATTTATTGGAGTCGCGCTTGGCAGAATTCAAACAGGAGCGCTTGTCTCAACTACACGGACTAACGCCGGCCGAATCGGCACGCGAGGTACTTTCGGACGATGCTGACGACGCAAGTCAACGCGCGTCAGCGCATGAAGTCGAAGCCATCATTACAGAAATGGAAAACACCGAGTCCAGTGAAATTGGCAACGCGCTTGGGCGAGTGCATGAGGCTGAATATGGCATCTGCGTCGATTGCCAATCACCCATTCCCTACGAGCGACTGCTGCTTGAACCGCAAGCCCTGCGCTGCACAATCTGCCAAACCACTTTTGAAGGAAAGCATTGACCATGAGCCTCTTTCACGCCGTCGCCTTTATTGATCATCGACATGCTGAAATACTGCAGTTCGATTCTGAACATGTACTTGAGAAAAAGATCCACCAACAGCTAAAGTTCACGCGACAACATGGCAGTACCGTGCGCACCGAACATGAGTTTTTTGCCCATGTCTGCGAGGCCTTGGACGGCATCACCGAAGTGCTGGTTGTTGGTGGGCATACAGGCTTGGCTGACTTTCGCCATTACGTTGACAAGCACCGACCACAAACCGCGCTGCATATTGTTGACTATCAAGTAGTTGATCATCCCAGCGAAAACCAAATGGTCGCCTTGGCGCGCAAATATTTCGTTCAATATGAACAAATGCAGGGTATAAAGTTGCCGACATAAGGAAACGCTGATTAAGTCGCTGCGCGACCAAATTTGAATTTTCGATACTTGTTACGATGCTCGTTGCACAGTCGTAAAGCTTCACTTCTCGATCCAAACCTTGGTCGCTCGCTACACTTAATCGGAGCTTCTTTAAATCATCTAAAGACGCTGGAGCAAAAAATAATTTCCAGCCGACAAATGTGGGAATGTGCGCGACAAAAATGTTTAAATTTGTCGATATGAATGTGCTATGGTTGTGCAAATAGCAAATTTGATTAGCAATTTCTTCATATTTAAGACAATCAAGCATGATAGAGCTGCGCAAAAGTCCTAGAACCAACGTCACCTGGCGTGCCGCAATAAAGCTTGATGCGGGCAATATCGTTCCAGCCAAAGTGGTCAATGTTTCGGCCACCGGCATTCTTCTGCAATGTGCACATCGTGTCGTGGTCAATCATGAATACCAAGTCATGATGGAAGTACCGCGCATAGATCAACCCGTCGGCGTGCCTTACCAAGTGCGCTGTAAAGTCGTGGTGTTGCATGCCATTTTGAGTGGTGATTTTTTTCGTATTGGTGTCAAATTCAGTGAACTGTCTGATTTGCACCGTAACCTCATCGCCGCGTGGCTTTCTATTGCCACCAAAATCGACCAGCTTGAATAGGCTGTCGCTCACGCAGAAATGCGCTCTCATTCAAACAGCAACATCAAAGCAAACTTGTTGATTCGCGCTTAGCCCACTACAATGTCAGTGTTTTGGTGCTCACGACCATGTTCATGGTTGTAGTTAAACGGGAAACACCATGCCTCAAATCATCGATGCATTTAGTGTGCTGCCCCCGCAACGGTGCACAAGCGCTTGCTATATGCAGTTTCATCGTATGTAGTTTGCAGCCATCCTGCTACACCACTGTGCGTTTTGCATGGGAAGGTCAGATGGTGATGCTTGTCAGCCCGGATACCGGCCAAGATAAGTGAAGTGCTTCGAACGGGGAAATTTCGACAGGCAACGCGGTTCAAATAGGGCTGTTCTGTATCGCTTTCTAGGTGTCTTTACGAGCTGACTGATTGCGCAGTACACGCTCCATAGTTCACATGCCAGTGTCAATTCTGTTCGTGGTGCTTTTTAATCACGCAGCCTACGGGGACGTAGGTGGCGGGTCTTTTTTTTATTGAACCATGACAAACTTTATTCAACAATGGACGAAACGTCCGACACATGCCGTTGCACTGGCAACGCTTTCTTTTAGTTTCTTTTCTCCCACGCTTCATGCACAAACGGCGGATGACACACAATCCGTTTTAGTGACTGCAACACGTCAAGTCCAAGCTGCGAAAGATGTACTTGCGGATAACGTTGTAATCAGTGCGGCCGATATAGCCAGCTCTGGTGCGACAGATTTACTTGATCTCTTACAAAAACAGCGCGGCATAGAAATTACGCGCACTGGTGGCGCGGGTACGGTGGCATCGCTATTTCTGCGCGGTGGTGCAAATGCACAAAATCTGGTGTTGGTAGACGGCATACGTATTGGCTCCTCCACCTCTGGTGGCGCAACTTGGTCAGCCATTCCGTTATCAGAGATTGAGCGCGTGGAAATAGTGTACGGTCCTTTGTCTAGTCTGTACGGTGCAGACGCTTTAGGCGGCGTAGTGCAAATCTTTACCAAAAAGGGGCGCAAGGATTTGGCGCTGCAAGCGAGTCTTGCCACAGGGAGTTATCAGCTTCGGCAATTTAACCTTGGTGTGTCAGGGCAAATCGTCGATGGGCTGCGCTTTTCTTTGCATGCAAGCACGGAGAAAAACAAAGGATTTTCTGCGACACGTTCGAGTAACTTTTCTTATAACCCAGATGACGATGGCTACCAGCAAAGCAGTGTCAGCGGCAATCTCGTTTGGCAAGCCAGCAAAGACCTCGAATTGGGTTTCAATTTCTTAGAAAGTTATTTGAAAAATCAATTTGATGCGGGTTCGTTTTACGATGATAGAGCAACGCAGCGATTGGAAACGCGGGCGCTCTTCGCCAAGTTTCAAATTAATCCGTTTTGGAACAGCCGTGTGCAAGCCTCACAGGCAGTTGACCGTGGTAGTTCGAACGCCTATTACGGCAGCAGTTTCAGTGACCCATTTTTGTTCTACGACGATAGCCGTTTCACCACCAAACAAGAGACTTTGAGTTGGCAAAATGACGTAAAGATTGGCACCGATGTCTTACAAATTTTTGCTGAAACCCGTGACGAAAAGGTCAGCACGTCGACCGAAGAACTCAATGGCAAACGCAGCACGAATTCTTTGGCGGCGTCGTACGTATTCAAGCAAGATGCCCACTTGGCGAACGCCAGTCTTCGTTATGACCATAGCAGCCAATACAACGGTAAAGTCACAGGCAACCTCGCGTATGGATATCGCTTGAGTCAAGAATTACGCATAAACGCCAGCCTCGGCACAAGTTTTCGGGCGCCTACCTTCAATGAACTGTATTTTCCATTTTTTGGTATTGCCAGCAATCGACCCGAGCGCGGTCGTAACGGTGAAATCGGCTTCGCCTACGACGATGGCGCTGCGCAATGGAGCGCCAGTTACTACCACACCAAGGTGACGGATTTAATTGTCAGCACCAGTGTTTGCCCTATTTTGCAGGCGGAACGCCCGTTTGGTTGTGCCTATAACGTCAACCGTGCCACCTTGGCGGGATTCACGGCGGGCGGTAGCGTGAAATTTGATCGCTTTACTTTGCGTGCGGCATTGGATTTGCAAAATCCGAAAGACGATACGACCGACACGCAATTGGCACGCAGAGCGAAGCAACACGCGAACTTGGCACTCGATTACCGATTTGATCAACTCAAACTCAGCATCGAAAGTAGGGCGACCGGCAAACGTTATGATGATGCGGCAAATAAAAACCGCCTCGCAGGCTATGCCTTGCTCGATGTATCGGCAGAACTCAAATTGGCGCATGATTTGAGCTTGATCGGGCGTTGGAATAACGTGTTTGATCG
>CAYPNW010000024.1:17836-19407 GCA_964411965.1 uncultured Burkholderiaceae bacterium | reverse complement strand
GCACTGTGGCTTAGATTTGATTATCACGATTTATTTGGTTGATGAAAAACATCTTCTCGATTTATCGCATGTTTAAGGAAAAGTTATGTCGATTGAAAAAAACGAAAAAGCAACGATTGTTGCTGCTAATGCCCGTACGCAAAATGATACCGGATCTCCTGAAGTACAAGTTGCGCTTTTAACTGCGCGGATCAATGATTTAAATGGGCACTTTAAAGCTCATGCAAAAGATCATCATTCGCGCCGTGGATTGATAATGATGGTAAATCGCCGGAAAAGTTTGCTTTCGTATCTCAAAGGCAAAGATCTGAATCGCTATCGTAGTTTGATTGAAAAATTAGGCTTGCGTAAGTAAGTTTCGTTTTGCTTTTGATTAATTTAAAAAAGCCTGTTTCAGCTCTGCTGAAGCAGGTTTTTTTATATGGCAAAGATGTTGAAAAGTTTAAAGAGGCGCTGAAAGCATTTGACGTGCTTCTTGTGGTGTGGTGAACGACAGCACCAGGAAATCTGTCGGAAAAATAGAAAGGACACATTGTGTTTAAAAAAGTTACTAAATCGTTTCAATATGGCCAACATCAAGTGACGTTGGAAACAGGCGAAATAGCTCGTCAAGCTTCGGGAGCCGTTATGGTTTCTATTGATGATACTGTCGTTCTAGCCACAGTCGTTGCTAAAAAAGATGCCAAGCCTGGTCAGGATTTCTTTCCGTTGACAGTTGACTACATGGAAAAATCCTACGCTGCAGGGCGTATTCCTGGTGGATTCTTTAAGCGTGAGGGGCGGCCATCTGAAAAAGAAACGCTTACATCGCGCCTAATTGACCGCCCGATTCGTCCTCTATTTCCTGATGGATATTTGAATGAAGTCCAAGTAATCATTCACGTGCTGTCTGTTAATCCCGAAATTGATCCCGACATTGCCGCGATGATTGGTGCTTCAGCAGCGATTTGCGTCGCAGGAATACCTTTTAACGGGCCTGTTGGTGCCGCGCGCGTTGGATATATTGATGGAAAATTTGTACTTAATCCAACAAGTACTCAACTGAAAAGCTCTGCGATGGATTTAGTAGTTTCTGGCACAGAGCAGGCTGTATTAATGGTTGAGTCGGAAGCAAATCAGCTCTCCGAGGAGATCATGCTCGGAGCAGTTGTTTATGGGCACGAGCAAATGAAAGCCGTAATAGATGCAATACATGAACTTGTCAGAGACGGTGGTAAGCCAGAGGTCAAGTGGATGCCTGCGGATAAAAACGCCGCACTCATCTCCACTGTAACGCAAATTGCTGAGCCTCTACTTCGTGCGGCATATCAGATAAAAGAGAAGCAATCACGTACCGAGCAACTCAAGCTTGCTTCTGCGCAAGTAGTTGAGGGATTGAGTCTGCGTGCGGAGCAACAAGGTGTGGCTGTGCCCGATAGTGCCGAAGTGTCGAATATCATGTTTGAGTTGGAATCGCGGATCGTGCGCTCACAAATTTTGGAAGGGGAGCCGCGTATAGATGGCCGTGACACGCGCACAGTGCGCCCAATTTCGATTAGAACGGGTGTTTTGCCGCGTACTCATGGAACAGC
>CAYPNW010000024.1:0-17736 GCA_964411965.1 uncultured Burkholderiaceae bacterium | reverse complement strand
ATCACTGAATCAAATGGATCTTCATCAATGGCATCAGTATGCGGTGGTTGTCTCGCATTGATGGATGCCGGCGTTCCAATGAAAGCCCACGTTGCAGGTATTGCAATGGGCTTAATTAAAGAAGGCAATAAATTTGCAGTGTTGACGGATATTCTTGGTGATGAAGATCATTTAGGCGATATGGACTTCAAAGTTGCCGGAACAGCAGCAGGAATTACTGCACTGCAGATGGACATTAAAATTCAAGGAATTACCAAAGAAATCATGCAAGTTGCATTGGCTCAAGCAAAAGAAGGACGCCTCCATATTCTGCAGAAAATGCAGGAGGCAGTTCCGGTTGGTAAAGCCGAGCTTTCAGACTTTGCTCCACGCTTGATCACCATAAAGATTAACCCTGAGAAAATACGTGATGTGATCGGAAAAGGTGGTGCAGTGATTCGTGCGTTGACCGAAGAAACTGGTACGCAAATTGATATTAGTGACGAAGGCTTGGTAACAATTGCCTCTGTTGATGCCGCTGCCGGTCAAGAAGCGAAGCGCCGCATAGAAGAGCTTACGGCGGAAGTCGAGGTTGGCAAAGTTTACGACGGAACCGTATTGAAGCTGCTTGATTTCGGCGCAATCGTGCAAATCATGCCTGGTAAAGATGGATTGTTGCACATCAGTCAAATTGCAAACGAGCGTGTAAATGCTGTTGCAGACTATTTGAAAGAGGGTCAACAAGTGCGCGTAAAAGTCCTAGAAACAGATGATCGCGGTAGATTTAAATTGTCGATGAAGGCGGCGCAAGAAGGCGACGTGCAGCAGCAATAAACGCATTAGTTTGCTTTTTTGAGATAGAGAAGAGCGCGATGTATTAGACCGCAACTAAATAAATTTAATTGCGGTCTTTTTTTGGAATTTTAAACTAACGTTTAAGTGGTAGAGCTTAGTAAGGTTTGTTTTTTTTTTGGTGGGTTAACGATTTCTTGCACTTTGTTTGCATAAAACAAGTGTGCGTAAAGTAAAGACGAAAGGCGCTTAAAATTGACGCTCGTTACATTTGCACGATACAATAGAAGGCTTTCTAGTAAGCGAAAAACTTATGCGGCGACCACTCATAGTAGGTAATTGGAAGATGAACGGAAGCCTGTCTTCTAATTCTCTTTTGCTTGGCGCAATGAAGTCAAGTGAAAGCATTGAAGGCTGCGATGTTGTCATTTGCCCGCCATTCGTTTTCTTGAGTCAATGCATTGGCGAAGTTCCGAGTAAAGAGTTCGCGATCGGCGCGCAAGATGTTTCGGCGCATGAAGTAGGTGCATACACTGGTGAAGTTTCCGCATCGATGCTTGCTGATGTTGGTTGCGAATATGTGATTGTTGGACACTCAGAACGCAGACAATTTCATGTTGAGTCAAATGAACTTGTTGCGCGAAAGGCCGCCCTCGTAATGGATGCTGGCCTTACTCCTATTGTTTGTCTCGGGGAGACGCTAATTCAACGTGAAAGTGGTGATGCATTTCAGATCCTTGCAGAACAGTTGGCGGCAGTATTGAACGTAATAGACACCGAACGGGTGCGACCAATTGTAGTTTCGTATGAGCCAGTATGGGCGATTGGAACAGGTCAGACAGCAACGCCAGAGATTGCGCAAGAAGTTCATTCGATGTTACGTGAAATGCTAAATAGTAAAAGGCATAATCTAGGTTTGGATACGCGCATTTTGTATGGCGGAAGCATAAAGCCTGAAAATGCCATGGCATTGTTTTCTATGCCTGATATTGACGGCGGGTTGGTTGGTGGCGCGTCATTGGATGGAGGTGCATTTATGTCGATCGTGAAAAGTGCGTCGAGTATTGGATGTTAATCAAAAGTGGCGACAAGTTTATTTTTATAGGTGTTTAAATGCATATTTTTTATTCGATTATGGTTGTACTTCAGGTTGTATCGGCGTTGGTTATTATTGGATTGGTTTTGCTCCAGCATGGGAAGGGCGCAGATATGGGGGCCTCATTTGGCTCGGGTGCATCGGGTAGCCTTTTTGGCGCGACTGGCTCTTCAAATTTCTTGTCGAAATCAACAGGAATTGCGGCTGCGATATTTTTTGGTGCGACGCTGGCCCTTGTTTATGTTGGATCGAACCGAACAGCGACGGTTGGCATCATGGAGAGTGTCACTAAAGTTCCTGAGGTGAAGCCGGTCGTTAGTGGGAAAGTTGATGGGGCGCCGGCAAGTACAGTGAATCAAAATGATCAAGTTCCTAAGTAAGAAAAATTTGCTTTAAAAATATTGAATTGGTGCAATTGTGCGTTGAACAATTTGCCCAGTTCGCTTATGATGTAGGTTCTTTGCCGACGTGGTGAAATTGGTAGACACGCTATCTTGAGGGGGTAGTGGCGAAAGCTGTACGAGTTCGAGTCTCGTCGTCGGCACCAAAATTTTGATCGTTTTTTCGCGATCTGTAGTCAAATGTAATAATTTTCTTGACGAGCATCATGGCTTGTCGAATTGCTCAAATTTAGGTTTTTTCTAAAGGTGGTAGGCGTGAATCTTGAAAATTATTTTCCCGTTCTTCTTTTTATCCTTGTTGGAATTGCGGTTGGCGTGATTCCTCAGGTTCTTGGGCGAGTCCTCGGCCCATTTCGTCCCGATTTGCAAAAAAATTCTCCTTACGAGTGTGGATTCGAGGCCTTCGAGGATGCGCGAATGAAATTTGATGTCCGTTACTACCTCGTTGCGATTCTTTTTATCCTGTTTGATTTGGAAACGGCATTTTTCTTCCCCTGGGCCGCATCAATGCGGGAATTGGGTTGGCAAGGTTTTGTAATTATGCTGATTTTCATCCTGGAATTCGCAGTTGGTTTCTGGTATATCTGGAAAAAAGGGGCGCTCGATTGGGAGTAATTATATATGGCGATTGATGGCGTATTGAATGAGGGTTTTGTCACTACGACGGCCGATAAGCTCATTAATTGGACGCGAACCGGTTCAATGTGGCCGATGACATTCGGCCTCGCTTGTTGTGCTGTCGAAATGATTCATGCGGGCTGTTCTCGATATGATTTAGATCGTTTTGGAGTTATTTTTCGCCCATCACCGAGGCAGTCCGATGTGATGATTGTTGCAGGTACTCTTTGTAATAAGATGGCGCCGGCACTTCGCAAAGTTTATGATCAGATGGCGGAGCCTCGATGGGTGATCTCAATGGGTTCTTGCGCAAATGGTGGTGGTTATTACCATTATTCGTATTCTGTTGTTCGAGGTTGTGATCGGATAGTGCCGGTTGATATCTATGTGCCAGGTTGTCCGCCGACGGCAGAGGCTTTGATTTATGGAATTATTCAGTTGCAGAATAAAATCAAAAGAACCAACACTATTGCTCGCTAACTTGCAAAAAACGATGAATGAACATGCTAACTAAAATTAACGAGTTAGAAGCGAAACTTAAGGAAATTCTTGGCTCTCTTACGCACCAACTTACCACTGCGCTTGGTGAGGTGACTCTAACGGTTAGTGCTGAAAATTATCTTGAGGTGATGCGTGATTTGCGTGACTCACCTACGACAGCATTTGATCAATTAATTGATTTGTGTGGCTTGGACTATTCAACCTATTCCGACGGGGATTGGAGTGGCCCTCGATTTGCCGTTGTGACGCACCTGTTATCGACGTCAAAAAATTGGCGTTTGCGGGTACGCGTATTTGCCCCCGATGATGGGTTGCCGATTGTCTCATCGTTGAGTCAGTTGTGGAGCGCAGCGAATTGGTACGAGCGTGAGACGTTTGATTTGTTTGGTATCTTGTTTGATGGACACAATGATCTCCGAAGGATTTTGACTGACTATGGCTTTATAGGTCATCCTTTCAGAAAGGATTTTCCTATTTCTGGTTACGTTGAGATGAAATACGATGAGTCTCAAAAGCGCGTTGTGTACCAGCCTGTTACCATCGAGCCGCGCGAAAATACTCCTCGCATTATTCGCGAAGAAAATTACGGAATTTAACAATGGCCGAAATAAAAAACTACACGTTGAATTTTGGGCCGCAACATCCAGCCGCTCACGGCGTGTTGCGTTTGGTTTTGGAGCTTGATGGTGAGGTAATCCAACGGGCCGATCCCCACATTGGACTTTTACATCGGGGCACGGAGAAGCTAGCCGAACAGAAAACCTTCCTGCAATCCGTGCCATATATGGATCGATTGGATTATGTTTCGATGATGTCCAATGAGCACGCCTATGTATTGGCCATTGAAAAATTATTGGGTTTAGAAGTTCCCTTGCGCGCGCAGTATATTCGCGTCATGTTTGATGAAATTACGCGGCTTTTGAATCATCTACTCTGGATTGGTGCGCATGCGCTTGACGTCGGGGCGATGGCGGTAATGCTGTATGCGTTCCGTGAGCGTGAAGATTTGATGGATTGTTACGAGGCGGTATCTGGTGCCCGTATGCATGCAGCCTACTATCGGCCTGGTGGCGTGTATCGCGACTTACCAGACGTCATGCCAAAATTTACTGTTTCGCAGCTACGTAACGAAAAGGCCATGAAGTTGATGAATGAGAATCGACAAGGTTCTTTGCTCGATTTCATTGAGGATTTTACTAACAGATTTCCACACTACGTGGATGAATATGAAACTTTGCTGACTGATAATCGTATTTGGAAGCAGCGATTGGTGGGAATTGGCGTGGTTTCGCCGGAGCGCGCAAAGGCAATGGGTTTTACTGGTGCGATGTTGCGTGGGTCGGGGGTGGAATGGGATCTTCGTAAGAAGCAACCCTACGAAGTCTATGATTTATTAGACTTTGACGTGCCTGTAGGGGTAAATGGCGATAGTTATGATCGTTATTTGGTTCGCGTTGAAGAAATGCGTCAGTCGAATCGAATTATTAAGCAGTGTGTCGAATGGTTACGAAATAATCCTGGGCCAGTGATTAGTTCAAATCACAAAGTATCTGCACCTTCACGGGTTTCCATGAAGTCAAACATGGAAGAGTTAATCCATCATTTCAAATTGTTTACTGAAGGCTTTCACGTCCCTGCGGGTGAAGCATATTCGGCTGTCGAGCATCCGAAGGGTGAATTTGGAATCTATTTGGTGTCGGATGGCGCAAATAAACCTTACCGCTTAAAGATACGTGCCCCAGGTTTTGCACATCTTCAGGGATTGGATGAAATGGCAAAGGGACATATGATCGCCGACGCCGTAACCATCATTGGTACGCAAGATATTGTATTTGGCGAAATTGATAGATGATATGCCGCGTAAGTGTGGCGATAGTTGAGGCGAAACGATGGGTTTATCCGAATTAGCATTGAAAAAAATTGATCGCGAGTTGGCGAAATTTCCTGCAGATCAAAGACAGTCTGCTGTGATGGCCGCACTTGCAATTGCCCAAGATGAGGCTTCATGGCTTTCCCCAGAAGTAATGCAAGAAGTTGCTGCATATATAGGTATGCCGCCTGTGGCTGTACAAGAAGTGGCGACCTTTTACAATATGTACAACACTTCTCCAATTGGTAAATATAAGATTTCAGTTTGCACGAATTTGCCTTGTGCATTATCTGGTGGTGAACGTGCGGCGCATTTTTTAAAGGAAAAGCTCGGTATCTCATACAAAGAGACCAGCAAGGATTCCCTGTTTACCTTGGTTGAGGGTGAGTGCATGGGCGCCTGTGGTGATGCCCCAGTGATGTTGGTAAATAATAAGCGTATGTGTAGCTTTATGAGCGATTCGAAGATAGACGCTCTCATCTCCGAACTTCGTGCAACGGAGCAGAAATGACTAGTCTTCATGACAGACATATTAATCCATTGATTCTTGCAGGCTTGGATGGCAAAAATTGGCATTTTGATGATTACGTCAAGCGCGGTGGCTATGCTTCTCTTTTGCGAATTTTAAAAGAAAAAATTTCACCTGAGCAGGTTATAGCTGAACTCAAATCGTCCTCCTTGCGGGGGCGTGGCGGAGCAGGATTTCCAACGGGTTTGAAGTGGAGTTTTATGCCGCGTCAATTTCCAGGGCAAAAATACTTGGTGTGCAACACAGATGAGGGCGAGCCTGGCACATTCAAAGACCGTGACATTATTCGTTACAACCCACATGCACTAATTGAGGGAATGGCAATTGGTGCTTACGCGATGGGAATCACTGTAGGTTACAACTATATTCATGGTGAGATATTCGCTGACTACGATCGTTTTGAAGAGGCTTTAGAGCAAGCGCGTACGAACGGTATGCTTGGCAACAATATTGCAGGAACAGACTTCTCGTTCCAATTGCACGCGTTTCATGGCTACGGTGCCTATATTTGTGGCGAAGAAACGGCTCTCTTGGAATCTTTGGAGGGAAAGAAGGGCCAGCCAAGGTTTAAGCCACCATTCCCCGCAAGTTTTGGATTGTATGGAAAACCGACGACAATCAACAACACCGAAACTTTCGCTGCCGTGCCATTTGTTTTTGCTCTTGGCGGAGAAAAATATGCCTCGTTGGGTAAGCCGAATAATGGAGGGACAAAGATTTTCTCCATGTCAGGCGACGTGGCAAAGCCAGGGAATTATGAAGTTCCCCTCGGCACACCATTTGCTAAGCTGCTTGAATTGGCAGGCGGAATGCGTGATGGGAAAAAAATAAAGGCGGTAATCCCAGGCGGATCGTCAATGCCAGTACTCACAGGTGACGTCATGATGGCGACCGATATGGACTACGACTCGATCGCGAAAGCAGGGTCAATGTTAGGGTCAGGCGCCGTGATTGTGATGGATGAAACTCGATGCATGGTGAAGTCTTTGTTGCGTCTCTCATATTTTTATTTCGAAGAGTCATGTGGACAGTGCACGCCATGCCGTGAAGGCACGGGTTGGCTTTATAGAATGGTTCATCGTATTGAGCATGGGCTTGGCAGAGCTGATGACCTAGATATGCTTAATTCAATTGCTGACAATATTCAAGGCCGTACGATTTGTGCACTTGGCGATGCGGCTGCGATGCCTGTTAGGGCATTTATCAAGAATTTTCGCGAAGAATTTGAATACCATATCGAGCATAAACATTGCTTGGTTCCTACCTACATGTAATTTTATTTTGGTAATGGCTTAGAGTAAATTATGGTTGAAATCGAGATCGACGGAAAAAAAGTTGAAGTGCTTGAGGGTAGCATGGTGATGGATGCTGCTAATAAGCTAGGTACTTATATCCCACATTTTTGTTATCACAAAAAGCTTTCAATCGCGGCGAATTGTCGTATGTGCTTGGTTGAGGTTGAAAAAGCACCGAAGCCTTTACCCGCTTGTGCCACACCTGTGACGCAAGGAATGATTGTTCGTTCCAATAGCGAAAAAGCTGTGAAAGCACAAAAAGGTGTGATGGAATTTTTGCTGATTAATCACCCGCTCGATTGCCCAATATGTGACCAAGGTGGCGAGTGTCAATTGCAAGATCTTGCCGTTGGATATGGTTCTACTAGTTCTCGGTACGAAGAAGAAAAACGCGTGGTTTTTCATAAAAATGTTGGGCCTTTAATTTCGATGCAAGAGATGAGTCGGTGCATTCACTGTACTCGTTGCGTTAGGTTCGGGCAGGAAGTTGCTGGTGTGATGGAATTAGGCATGTTGGGTAGAGGGGAGCATGCCGAAATTACCGCATTCGTTGGAAAAACAGTCGACTCTGAGCTGTCTGGCAATATGATTGACCTGTGTCCAGTTGGTGCGTTAACCTCAAAGCCTTTTAGATATTCTGCAAGGACGTGGGAGCTTTCTCGTCGTAAATCAATTAGCCCGCATGACAGTTTGGGTTCAAACCTCACGGTGCAAGTAAAAAATAATAAAGTTATGCGCGTCGTGCCTTTTGAGAATGAAGCCGTTAATGAATGTTGGATATCTGACAAAGATCGGTTCTCATACGAGGGTTTAAACAGTGAGGAGCGCCTGCAAAGACCAATGCTAAAGCAAGGCGGCCAGTGGAGGGAAACTGATTGGCAAACCGCGCTTGAATATGTCGCGCACGGGCTAAAAACAATAAAACATGAACACGGTGCTTCTTCGATTGCGGGCATCGGCAATGGTACGTCAACCTTAGAGGAGCTTGCATTATTGTCCCGCGTAGTTCGTGGCTTGGGATCAGAAAACGTTGATTTCAGATTGCGTCAGTCTGATTTTTCTTTGGATGGGAAAATTGTTCCTTGGCTTGGAATGTCAATTGAAAAATTTGGTCACCTGAAGCATGTTTTTTTGGTTGGTTCATTCGTTCGAAAAGATCATCCTGTTCTTTCTGCAAGACTTCGTCAATCGGTCAAGCACGGTGCGAAGTTATCTATTCTTAATGCAACTGATGAAGATTTGCTCATGTCTGTGCACGCAAAAGCAGTTCGTGCTCCGTCCGCGTGGGCCAACTTTCTTTCCGAAGTGGCGGTTGCAATTGCTAACGAAAAATGCATTGCAAGGCCGGTCGGTCTTGAGTCGATTCAGGCTGGTGCTGATGCTGTTTCGATTGCCAAATCACTTTTGGCAAGTAAGTCCGGAATATTCTTGGGTTCCACGGCAAGCCAACACCCTCAAGCATCAACGCTTCACGTAATCGCTCAATGGATTGCCAAAAATACTGATTCACAATTCGGCTATTTGACTGAAACGGCAAATCATGTGGGGGGGTATTTGGCGGGAGCTGTTCCAAATGCGTCGTCTCAAAAGAATCAGTTTTTGGATAAACGAAAAGCGTATATCGTTTTGCATGCTGAACCTGAGTTCGATAGTTTTAATCCTAACGAGGCCATTGAAGCGCTGAGCGCGGCAGAAATGGTTGTGGTCATGTCGCCGTTTAAACATGGCTTTGACTACGCTGATGTGATTTTACCGATTGCCCCTTTCACCGAAACATCAGGTACTTTTGTGAATTGCGAAGGGCGCGTGCAAAGTTTTTCCGGTGTTGTAAAACCTTTAGGCGAAACGCGCCCTGCTTGGAAGGTTCTACGCGTATTGGGTAATTTACTCGGCCTAGACAAGTTTGAGTTTGAAACATCAGAAGAAGTTCGCGACACTGTTCTTGGCACTGAAATTACAAGTTCTACTTCAATGCTAAACAATTTTTGTGAGGCCTTGTCACTTAATTTGAATCCGCCTGTCGAAGATCAGTTGGAACGAATTTCAGATGTATCTATTTATTCTACGGATGGCGTGGTGAGGAGAGCAATATCTCTTCAAAGAACTACAGATGCAAGGGCACCTGAAGTTTCCTTAAGCTCGTCGAGATTTTCGGCTTTAGGAATTGCGCATGGTGATATGGTTCGCGTGATACAAAATGGCATTAGTATCGTCCTACCAGCGAAAATCGACAAAGAGATCCCAGATAACGTCGCGCGCATACCTGTTGGACATAAGAATACGATGTCGCTTGGCCCGATGTTTGGAACTATTCAAGTGGAGCGTGCCTGATGAATTGGCTTTTATCCATATGGGAGTTAGCTCAAACACAGTTCTGGTGGCCCTTGGTTTGGAACTTGTTGAAGATTGTTTGTATTATCGCCCCCGTTATGGGATGCGTCGCCTATTTGACGTTGTGGGAACGTAAGATGATTGGTTGGATGCACATTCGCTTGGGGCCAAATCGGGTTGGGCCTGCTGGTTTGTTTCAACCAATCGCAGACGCTTTGAAGCTCCTGTTGAAAGAAATTATTATTCCTGCCAAAGCGAATAAAATTTTGTTCGTCCTTGCCCCAATTATGACAATCATGCCTGTGCTGGCTGCATGGGCGGTGATTCCATTTGGCCCGGAAACAGTACTTGCCAATGTCAATGCTGGCTTGCTTCTGATCATGGCAATTACGTCGATGGAGGTGTACGGAATTATCATCGCTGGATGGGCTTCTAATTCCAAGTACGCGTTTTTAGGTGCGATGCGTGCGTCCGCCCAAATGATTTCGTATGAAATAGCAATGGGGTTTGTACTGGTTATCGTATTAATGGTGTCTGGAAGTTTGAATTTGACAGACATAGTTAATGGACAATCACATGGATTTGGTGTTGATCATCGATTCAATTTTCTCTCCTGGAATTGGCTTCCACTTTTGCCCATGTTCGTCGTCTACATTATTTCTGGTATCGCAGAAACCAATCGCCATCCTTTCGATGTCGTTGAAGGGGAATCAGAGATCGTAGCGGGTCATATGGTTGAGTATTCTGGTATGTCTTTTGCCATGTTCTTTTTGGCAGAATATGCAAACATGATCCTAATTTCTGCGATGGCGTCGCTGATGTTTTTAGGAGGATGGGCTTCGCCATTCGGATTTGCGCCATTTACGTGGGTGCCTGGTTGGATTTGGTTAGGTATCAAGACATTTTTTGTTGTTTCCATGTTCATTTGGGCACGCGCCTCATTTCCCCGCTATCGCTATGACCAGATCATGCGTCTCGGATGGAAGGTATTTATTCCACTTACCTTGGTGTATTTGGTTTTTGTCGCGGGATGGATGCAGACGTCGTTAAATATTTGGAAGTAAGAGGCTCAGCCAATGGTAGCGATAAAAGATTTTTTTGCGAGTTTGATGTTGATGGAGCTAATCAAGGGATTGGCTTTAACGGGGCGCTATATGTTTGCGCGCAAAATAACAGTGCAATTTCCCGAAGAAAAAACACCACAGTCGCCTAGATTTAGAGGCTTGCATGCATTAAGGCGCTATCCGAATGGTGAAGAGCGCTGTATTGCGTGCAAACTATGTGAGGCAGTTTGTCCCGCGATGGCAATTACGATCGAGTCGGAACAACGTGATGACGGCAGCCGTCGAACCACGCGTTACGATATTGATCTCACAAAATGTATATTTTGCGGATTTTGCGAAGAATCTTGTCCTGTCGATTCTATTGTAGAGACACATGTGCTCGAATACCACGGCGAGAAGCGGGGTGACTTGTACTTTACGAAAGAGATGTTACTAGCGGTTGGTGATCGCTATGAGCCCGAAATTGCTGCTGCCCGCGCTGTAGACGCGGCTTATCGCTAAAAGACAGGATTAATTGAACATGGAATTTGCCACTGTCCTTTTTTATGTATTTTCGTCGATCTTAATCCTTGCTGCTGTTCAAGTGATTACGGCGCGCAGCCCTGTACAAGCTGCACTTTTTCTTGTTTTAGCGTTTTTTACTGCTGCAGGAATTTGGTTGCTCTTAAAAGCGGAGTTCTTGGCTATCGTGCTTGTGCTGGTGTATGTCGGTGCCGTGATGGTTCTATTTTTATTTGTTGTCATGATGTTGGATATCAATATGGATAAATTGCGCCAAGGCTTTTGGGCGCATTTCCCATTAGCTGCGGTGATTGGCGTCGTTATCGTCTTGGAAATATCGGCGATCTTAATTCGAGGTTTTTTAAGGCCAGACAACCGCGTACCTGCATCGGCAGAGAGCATTGGGTTGACCAAAGCGCTCGGTTTTACGATTTTTACTCAATACCAATATGCGTTTGAGATTGCAGCAGTTATTTTGTTACTCGCGATTGTTGCTGCGGTCGCTTTAACGCTACGCAAGCGAAAAGATACCAAATATTTTAATCCAGCAATGGCGATTAAAGTGAAGCGGTCTGATCGGGTTCGTATCGTTAACATGAAGTCGGAATCATCCCGCGACAGTTCACAAAAAGACGTAAAGGCAGAATAGAGATGACACTGACTCTTGTACATTTTTTGATTCTCGGCGCCATACTGTTTGCGATTTCGATTGTTGGTATTTTCATGAATCGAAGAAACATCATTGTGCTTTTAATGGCAATCGAATTGATGCTTCTGGCTGTAAATATGAACTTTATTGCGTTCTCCCATTATCGTGGTGATATTGCGGGGCAGATATTCGTTTTCTTCATATTGACAGTAGCGGCAGCAGAGTCTGCAATAGGTTTAGCGATTTTGGTTGTAATGTTTAGAAATCTGGACACAATAAATGTGGAAGATTTGGGCGCATTAAAAGGGTAATGAGTGGGTGTTGTTATTCACCTTGTTCTACTGTGTTAAAGAATCAATCAGAATCATCATAAGTAGCGAAGAAAAAGGATCAAAATGGCTGGACAACTAAATCCAAATTTACTACTCGTTGTTCCTTTGGCACCCTTGGCTGGTGCGATTATTTCTGGGCTTCTAGGAACGAAGTTTTTTGGTAATTTGGTAGGCAGAAAAGTTTCGCACTCCGCTGCCATTATTGGCGTTCTTATTGCGTTTATTGTTTCGTGCCAAACCTTGTCCCTAGTTATCGATGGTGCTTCGTTTAATGCCACGTTGTATAACTGGATGAATGTTGGTGGCTTTAAGTTGGAAATCGGTTTCTTAATCGATAGCTTAACTGCAACGATGATGTGCGTCGTTACTTTCGTATCGCTGATGGTTCATATTTACACGATAGGATATATGAGCGAAGACGAAGGGTATAACCGCTTCTTTTCTTATATTTCGTTGTTCACTTTTTCTATGCTCATGCTTGTAATGAGCAACAATTTTTTGCAGCTTTTCTTTGGATGGGAAGCGGTCGGGCTTGTATCCTATCTTTTGATTGGGTTTTGGCATACCAAGCCAACGGCGATTTACGCCAACATGAAAGCCTTCTTAGTGAACCGAGTTGGTGATTTTGGATTTATTCTCGGTATTGGCCTAATCGCCGCCTATACAGGCTCAATGAATTACACGGAAGTTTTTGCGAAAAAGGATGTTTTGGCAAATGTATTGTTACCCGGCTCCGGTTGGATGCTAATTACGGTTACTTGCATTTGTTTGTTTATTGGCGCAATGGGCAAGTCGGCGCAGTTTCCTTTGCACGTCTGGTTGCCAGACTCAATGGAAGGCCCGACTCCAATTTCTGCCTTGATACATGCCGCAACGATGGTGACTGCTGGCATTTTCATGGTCTCTAGAATGTCACCATTGTTTGAGATGTCGGATGTGGCCTTGTCTTTCATTATGGTTATAGGCGGTATCACTGCGCTGTTTATGGGTTTCTTGGGCATTATTCAAAACGACATTAAGCGCGTTGTTGCTTATTCCACGTTGTCCCAGCTTGGTTATATGACCGTTGCACTTGGCGCATCAGCTTATTCGGTCGCGGTATTTCACTTGATGACGCATGCCTTCTTTAAAGCTTTATTATTCTTGGCTGCTGGCTCGGTTATCGTTGGTATGCATCATGATCAAGATATTCGAAACATGGGTGGGTTACGAAAGTACATGCCTATTACTTGGATTACTGCTTTACTTGGCTCCTTAGCATTGATAGGTACGCCATTTTTTTCGGGCTTTTATTCAAAAGACAGCATTATCGAGGCGGTTAAGGCTAGCGAACTTCCTGGAGCTGGTTTTGCATACTTCGCCGTCGTCGCAGGTGTTTTTGTGACTGCGTTTTATTCTTTCCGTATGTATTTTTTAGTTTTTCACGGCAAAGAAAATTTCGAACAACATGTTGATAACGGTCATGCGGCCGATGATCACAAACATGATGATCACCATCATGGATTGGCTCCTGGGCAGAAGCCACACGAATCACCGTTAGTTATCTGGTTACCGCTCGTATTGCTCGCAATTCCTTCCGTTGTCATTGGATTTTTTACCGTAAAACCTTTCCTTTTTGGTGAATTTTTCAATAATGTAATTTTTGTGAACCATGCGCACCATGCAATGGCTGAACTCGAACATGAGTTTCATGGCGCTGCGGCGATGGGGCTGCATTCTTTGACTTCTTTACCATTTATCCTTGCGGTTTTGGGCGTTGTCATCGCCTATTTCTTCTATATGGTAAAGCCCTCAATTCCGACTGCGATCAAAAAGCATGTGCATGCGGTTTATACGTTGTTGGACAATAAGTACTATTTAGATCGCTTGAACGAAATCGTTTTTGCTTCTGGCGCGCGCGTTCTTGGTAACGGCTTATGGAAGATTGGTGATCGTGGACTAATCGATGGCTTGGTTGTCAATGGCAGTGCAAAACTTGTTGGTTGGTTTTCCCGTGGGATTCGCCTACTCCAGACTGGCTATATGTACCACTATGCATTTGTAATGATCCTCGGTGTTATCGGCTTTTTGTCGTACTTTATGTTCCCCCTTGCGAAGTAAGCACCTAATAAAAAATATCCATGATGCAGTCACTTATTTCAAGTTCCCCGTTGCTTAGCCTTGCTATTTGGTGCCCAATATTTTTCGGTGCGCTCGTCCTCTTTTTCGGCTCTGATGCTCGAGCAAATCAGGTTCGTATCGTTTCTTTGATTGGATCGGTTGCAAGTTTTTTAGTGACAATTCCGCTGATATCGCGATTTGATAACCTTGGACATGGCTTACAGTTTGTTGAAAAGCGTCTTTGGATTGAAGCATTTAATGTTTTCTATTCTTTAGGAATTGATGGCATCTCGTTGTGGCTCGTGCCACTTACTGCTTTCATCACAGTGATCGTTGTGATCTCTGCTTGGGAAGTGATTGAAAAACAAGTCGCGCAGTATTTTGGTGCTTTCTTAATTTTATCGGGCCTCATGATCGGCGTTTTTTGTGCCGCAGATGGCTTACTCTTTTATGTGTTTTTCGAAGCGACTCTGATACCGATGTACATCATCGTTGGTGTGTGGGGCGGTCCGAATAGAGTTTATGCGGCTTTTAAATTCTTCCTCTACACATTGATGGGTTCGCTATTAATGCTGGTTGCGGTTATTTATCTCTATCTTGCGTCCGGTAAATCGTTTGACATAGCCACGTGGCAAAGACTTGCTATTCCTATGCATGCGCAAGTCCTATTATTTATTGCTTTTTTCATGGCATTTGCTGTGAAGGTTCCGATGTGGCCGGTGCACACTTGGCTCCCCGATGCGCACGTTGAAGCGCCTACTGGTGGGTCAGTCGTGTTGGCAGCGATTATGTTAAAGCTTGGCGCATATGGCTTTTTGCGGTTTTCCTTACCTATTGCACCAGATGCAAGCCACTATTTCGCGCCGGCTGTTATTACGCTTTCTTTAATCGCTGTGATCTACATCGGCCTTGTTGCGCTGGTGCAGACGGACATGAAAAAGCTTGTTGCCTACTCGTCGATTGCGCACATGGGATTTGTCACACTAGGGTTCTTTATGTTCAATGAACTTGGAACCCAAGGTGCTATTGTCCAAATGATTTCTCATGGATTCATCTCTGGAGCGATGTTCCTGTGTATTGGCGTTCTCTATGATCGTATGCATACACGCCAAATAGCCGATTATGGTGGTGTGGTAGGGAAAATGCCGAAGTTTGCTGCGTTGTTTGTTTTGTTTTCAATGGCAAATTGCGGCTTACCCGCTACGTCGGGTTTCGTTGGCGAATTCATGGTAATTCTCGGGGCCGTTAAGTTTAATTTTTGGATCGGCTTGCTCGCTGCGAGCGCACTCATTTGGGGGGCAGCTTATTCACTCTGGATGGTGAAACGTGTGTTGTTTGGTGCTATTACCAATAAACATGTGCACGAATTGACTGATCTCAACGCGCGGGAATTTTTGATGCTTGGAATTTTAGCGGCAGCGGTTTTGATCATGGGCATTTATCCCGCTCCGATAACTGACGCGATGCAAGTAACGGTTTCTGATTTTTTACGTCACGTTGCTACCTCGAAAATTGTTCCATGATTGATTAGAAAAAGAGTGCAATGCGATATTCAATATCAATTAGGCCAAGATCAAAGTAAGAACGCAACTATAAATAAATGCTCGGTTAACAATATAAAATGAATCTAATCTCCCTTTATCCTGAGATCTTTTTGGTCATAGCGATATGTACCATTCTCTTAATCGACGTGTATTTGCCTGATTCAAAGCGGGGCGTAACCTATGTTTTGAGTTTGATTACATTGGCGGTGTGCGCTGTTTTAACGATAAACAGTTTTAATGGTGCAAGCTCTTATTTGTTGAACAATATGTTCTTATCTGACGCCATGTCGAGCGTCTTAAAACTTTTCACCTATTTAGCTATTGCTATGACTTTGATTTATGGCAAGCAGTACGTCACCGCACGTGGCATGTCGAATGGTGAACTAGGCGGTGAGTTTTATGCACTTGCGCTGTTTGCTCTGTTGGGGCAAATGGTGATGATTTCCGGGAATAATTTTCTGATTATTTACCTTGGCCTTGAGCTGCTATCCCTTGCACTTTACGCGCTAGTCGCCTTGCGTCGTGATCATGCGGTTTCCACTGAAGCTGCGATGAAGTATTTTGTTCTAGGCGCACTTGCGTCTGGATTTTTGCTTTACGGTATTTCTATGTTGTATGGCGCAACAGGCACGCTCAATTTAAATGAAATGGCGCGAGCTGCCGCATCGCCAACGGCAAACAAAACCATTTTGGTCTTCGGTATCGTGTTCCTCGTCGCAGGATTGGCATTTAAGCTTGGCGTGGTGCCTTTCCATATGTGGGTACCAGATGTGTATCAAGGTGCCCCTACAGCAGTGACATTACTTTTAGGTGGCGCACCAAAACTTGCCGCGTTTGCGATCTGCTTCCGTATGTTAGTTGAAGGGTTGTTCCCACTAGCGATTGATTGGCAACAGATGCTCATGGTACTTGCTGTCATGTCGATGGCTATCGGAAATATAACCGCGATCGCGCAAACCAACCTTAAACGTATGTTGGCTTATTCCACAATTTCCCAGATGGGCTTTATGTTATTGGGACTCTTATCAGGTGTGGCTAACGGTGACATCAGTAAAGCTGCCGACGCTTATTCCGCATCAATGTTTTATAGCATTACCTATGTTCTAACAACTTTGGGTACGTTTGGCATCATCTTATTGCTCTCGCGCAGTGGATTTGAGGCGGAAGAAATTAGTGACTTAAAAGGACTGGTCAAGCGCAGCCCGTGGTTTGCTCTGGTCATGACTTTGTTTATGTTCTCTCTGGCGGGCATTCCGCCAATGATGGGCTTTTACGCCAAGTTCTCTGTTCTCAATGCGGTTATCGCTTCTGGTCAAACTTGGTTAGCTGTTATTGCAGTGCTCTTTTCTTTAATTGGCGCGTTCTATTACTTGCGCGTGGTCAAAGTCATGCTTTTTGATGAGGCAACTGATACAAGTGCGATAGTGTCGACAATTGAAATGCGAGTCGTATTGAGTCTCAATGGCGCTGCCGTACTCGCGCTTGGCGTTCTTCCTGGCCTACTAATGACGATCTGTTCGTCAGCAATAGTCAAAACTTTGGCTTCTTAAAAAGCTTGGTCAGCATCTTGACCAAGCCTTACGGGGCCAACTTCTCACTTTTCCTTTAACCCAGATTTTCTGCGTTTTGAACTTGCAAGCACGGTGATTGGTTAGCCAAAATTCGCGGACCAGAGACTTGCACAACTTACTGCGAGGTCGAATTTTGTGTCTGGGATAACCGCTACGGGGTACGCGTCCAACGCCACCACCTAGAAATCTCAACTAATGTCATGCACTCTCCTAAGCTGAACATAACGGAGAGCAAAGCATGTCAAGAATCAAATCTGTCATAAGTCGCGCAGACTGGCAGCAACATGTCAGTACCTGGCGCACCTCAGGTTTGACGCAAGCAGCGTATTGTCGTCAATACCAACTAAATGCCACCACCTTCAATGGTTGGGTAGTCATGGATCGCAAAGCATCACTTACGACAACATCCGCACCCCGCACCATTGTACCGGTGGTGATTCAACCCACCTCTCACGCAGCATCGTTCGCCCTCTCAACGACAACGCCCAGCCCGCCTTCAATCCCACCATCAATCGTGTTACAACGCGGCAATGGCTGGCAACTCCACTTACCTGCTGACATAC
>CAYPNW010000023.1:17843-19492 GCA_964411965.1 uncultured Burkholderiaceae bacterium | reverse complement strand
CCCACGGAAAGCCAACCAACCCAGCACCACAGTGACGCTGACGACTATCCCGACCACGATCCAAAATCCGCTGTCATTTTGCGCTAGGGGTATGCCACCCACGTTCATGCCTAACAGACCCGCCATGATGTTGATAGGTAAAGCCAACACAGTCACTATCGTCAACACGAATAAAGAACGATTATTTTGCTCGTTCACGCTTGCGGCAATTTCTTCTTGCAATAACTTAATGCGTTCTTGCAGCGACGCCATATCGCTGAGTACCACCGCAAACTCCTCCGTTGATTGGCGTAACTCTTGCACGTCGCTTTCATCTACCCAGAGCGGCGGTTTTTGCAGCAAGCGAAATAAAGCCGCTGGTTCCGGCGCTAAAAGTCGTTGCAAGCGCACCAGTACGCGCCGTAGCTCACCCAGATTGGCGCGCTTATGGTTGAGCCTATCTGCCAGTAAATTATCTTCGATGGAGTCAACGCGTTTAATCGCATTGCGCACAATCCCGATGAGCACATCGGCTTGATCACGTAATAAGTGCGTGAGCAGCTCAGCGGGAGCATGAAAAATTTCGCCTTGGTTCACCGCTTTGCGCAAACGATCTACCGATTGCAAAGGCTTACGACGGGCGCTAACCATCACGTTTTTTGTAACGCTTAACCACAAGGTTGCAATGTCTGATGCTTCAAAAGCGAAGTCGTGCAACACATCGTTGACCACGGCAATCAAGCTATTTTCCGCATGCTCGATGCGCGTCGAGCGCGAGCCTTCGTGCAGGGTTTCGTAAAATTCTTCGGGTAGATCGGCGTGCTCATGCAACCATTTTTCTGCTGACACATTGGACAGATTGAAGTGTAGCCAGATAAATGAATTCACGGCGCTGTTTGGATTTGCGGCGCGTGGTTCATCGCAATCTTCTTCCATATCCTGCTGTGCTTGCTGTGCACTTAGGGCTTGTTCCTGTTGCTTTTGCTCGTGTAACCACTGCAAAGCATCACTGGTATAAATCAACTTACCGGCCTGATTGCGCTCGAATATATAGGCGCAAATCAAACCAGATTGGTCGGATCCGTAGGAAAGATGGTCGATCTGCATGGCGAATCTTGATTGAGGTAATTGACGCTATTGTAGCCGCAGACTATCGCAAGGCGAGTAGTCTAATTTGCCTTAGCGTATTTCCCTTGCCGCATCCATTTAGTCGCAATCCACTTTTCACCACTGCGTACTGGTTCACCTGCATGTAGGCTCAGACGATCGACTTGTCCTTGTTGGTTTGTGTACTCAAAATAGACCGCACTGCCTTTTTTCGGGACGACACTTAATCCGACCTCGGGAAAGCTGGTTTCACCGCCTCGTACTGGTTCGTTGAGATAAATCACCAAAGTACTCACGCGCTGACCACCCATGCTGAGGTGGTGCGCGCTGCCCGCGTCTTGCGGCGGAAAGAAATCAAAATGCGGTTTGTATTCACCACCTACTTGGTAATTCAAAATTTGCAGACCTTCGCCATTTTCAATGGGCAAATTCATTAAGCGGCTAATGCGCTGATCCAAGCTAGCGATAAACGCATTTTCATTGAGATTAAAAAACGTACCGCTGCTGCTGCGGTCTTGGATGATTTCTTCACGTCCCGTTAAAGGATCAACGATGGTGGATCG
>CAYPNW010000023.1:12994-17743 GCA_964411965.1 uncultured Burkholderiaceae bacterium | reverse complement strand
CTGGTGCTTTAGCCGCTAGTTTTGGCATCATTTCTGAAGCAAGAAAGAGAAGACCGAAGCCCCCAGTTCCTACACCAACGCCTACACCAACACCAACGCCTACACCAACACCAACACCAACGCCAACGCCAACACCAACACCAACACCAACACCAACGCCAACGCCAACACCAACGCCAACGCCAACACCAACACCAACGCCAACACCAACACCAACGCCGACACCAACACCGACACCAACACCAACGCCTACACCAACACCAACGCCGCCGACAGCAAATGAAGCGGTGCGCTTTTTACAGCAAGCGAGCTTCGGTGCAACACAAGCCGATATCGATCGAGTACGCGCATTGGGGTACAACGGCTGGTTGGATGAACAACTCGCGATGCCCGTGCAGTATTCACACCTTAATTACGTCAATCGCGTCACTGCAGCGTATAACCCAAGCGACCAATGGTACAAACGGCCCGGCGTTTGGAACGTAAATGACTCCATGTGGCTAGGCATGGTGCCAAGCGCTGATCAATTGCGCCAACGGGTTATGTTTGCGTTATCACAAATTTTTGTGGTCAGTATTGCTGATGGCAGTGTCTATTACCAAGGCACTGGCTTAGCCGCCTATGTGGATATGTTGTATGCCAAGGGTTTCGGCAACTTCCGCGATTTGCTTGAAGGAGTGACCTTAAGTTCGGCGATGGGTAACTATCTATCTTCTATGTATAACCGAAAGGAAGATCCGCTGACTGGCTCTAACCCCGACCAAAACTTCGCCCGCGAGGTCATGCAGTTATTTACCATTGGTTTGTATGAACTTAATAACGACGGCACACGCAAATTAGTGAATGGACAGCCGATACAAACCTATGACACACCCGATGTAATCGGTGTTTCACGAGTAATGACGGGATGGGGATATAACGGCGCGACTACAGTCAATTGGTTTCAATACTATGACTTCAACACCGCGAATGATATGCCGAGGCAAGCATTGCCTATGTCGGCAAACAATAGTTATCACTCAACTTCTGAGAAGAAATTCCTTGGTGTGACGATTCCAGCAGGGAGCGCCAATGCGGCAGCTGACCTCAAAATTTTGTTAGATCGCTTGTTTAACCACGCCAACGTTGGGCCATTTATAGGCAAGCAATTAATTCAACGTTTGGTGACAAGTAACCCTAGTCCGGCGTATGTAAATCGCGTTGCCAATGCATTTAACAACAATGGCGCGGGCGTTCGCGGCGATATGAAGGCGGTCATCAAAGCGATCTTGCTTGACACTGAAGCGCGCTCAGCAGGTTATATAACGGGGCCAACATTTGGGCGGATTCGCGAACCCATTCATCGCTTAGCGCAACTAATGCGCGTGTTTAAAGCGACACGTCCAACAGACCCTGATAGCTACAATATTTCGACATGGGAATACGATAAGAGTAAAGGACTTTGGCAAACGCCATTACGTGCAAAGTCCGTTTTTAATTTTTACACGCCCGACTACCAACCACCAGGTTCGGCATTGAAAGCGCAAGGCTTAGTCGCGCCAGAAATGCAAATCACAACGGCAAGTTCGGTTGCTGATATGGCCGACCTTTTCGACACCGCTCTACAAGTGGGCGGCTGGACTGATTGCTGTTCAGACGTGCAAAGAAATACTTTTTACACAAAGTTCGATTACTCAGAATATCTCCCCTTGGTCACAAATCCAAACGCTTTATTTGACAAACTCAATCTGTTTTTTATGGCAGGGCAAATGCCGCAATCATTACGTACCCAAATGCTGAACGCGATGAACAATCGCACATATAACCGCGCACGAGACGGCATTGTTCGTGACTTAAACCAATTGAAGTTGGCTGCCGCGATTTACACGATGATGTTTTCACCAGAATACGTCGTTCAGAAATAAGGAGAACAGAAATGACATCATCAAATAATTCGCGCCGCCAGTTTCTTCGCAACACTGCTGCGGCTAGCGCAGCCCCATTTGTGTTATCGCTCAATGCGGAGGATGCCGTAGCCCAAGCCGCCCCAGAATACCGCGCGCTGGTCTGCGTTTCTCTGGGTGGCGGCAATGACCATCTGAGTACAGTCGTACCGTTCGATACGACTTCCTACAACGCCTATAAAAACAAGCGTGCTGGATTAGCACTAGATCGTTCTACCTTACTGCCAATTACTGCAGCGAGCGCGCAGGGTGGTCGCACAGTCGGTTTTTCGCCTAATTTGACTGGATTGAAATCAATTTACGACGCGGGCCGTTGCGCCGTGGTGGCAGGTGTTGGAACCCTACTTGAACCAACCACACTAGCAAAAATAAATAACGGTACTGCAAGTTTGCCACCACTTCTTGGTTCACATGCCGATCAAGGGAATTTTTGGTTTTCGCTTGGAACACAAAATCCCTATGGTTGGGGCGGACGCATGGGCGACTTCGTTGCCGCGAGCAACGGAAGTAGATCAAACTTCACGACCATCTCAGCAAATGGCGGATTTACGCAATTTTTGGTAGGTAACACGACCAACTTTTTCACGGCTGGAGACGGCGGCGCACCACGTTTATTTTTTGGTGGCGATCCATTGGAGCAAGCAATCATTGGCCCTACTCAACGCAGTAATCTCTTGGAGCAAGCGTATACGCAAGTTCATCAGTCTTTATTGAAAGGCGCAACAGATCTTGGTACCGCAATCTTGCCAGAAAATACCTTCACAGCGCCGCCCGGCGGCGGGCGTAATCCTCTTGCAAATCAACTACTGACAGTTGCACGCATTATTGGTGGAAGAAATGCTTTGGGCTTAAAGCGACAAATATTTTTTGTAGATTTGGGTGGCTTTGATACGCACGCTGGTCAGTTAAATAAACACCCTGGATTAATGACGATGTTGAACGACGCGTTAAGTTATTTTGATTCTTTAATGGTGCAAATTAACACCAGTAACAACGTCACCTTGTTTACGCAATCCGAATTTGGCCGTACCTATAATTTTAATGGTGACGGTACCGATCATGCCTGGGGTACGCATACATTTGTCATGGGTGGCGCTGTCAAAGGCGGAAACATTTATGGCACCTTACCAAACATGGAACCGAATAGCCCTGACTTCCGTTCCGACGGTCAAATGATCCCGACTATTTCTGTTGAACAGTACGGTGCAACATTAGCGAAATGGATGGGTATAAGTAGCGCGGATATTAATACTGTTTTTCCGAATTTAAGTCGCTTTAATACCAGTGATTTGGGTTTTATGAAACCTTAACTGCTCACTTCAAAACCTTATATTCCGAAGGAAAAAGGAGACAGTAGTGTTCTTCATTTTTCATAATAAATACACTTAATCAGGACCTTGTATGGCTGCACTCATTTCTAGCTTTACCGAAGCTGATGTTAATAAAGTCAACGCCGAACTAGCACAAGCTTGGGTTTTAAATGAAGCCATTAATTGGAGCGTTGCTGCATACGACTACTACCTTTTTTACAAAATTACTGCAACCACAGTTTCTAGCGATACTTCGATTACAGGAACACTCAGTAATGGTGACAAGATTTCTGTAAAAGGCAGTGGCCTCACCACAGCCAACGCGACGATTTCACAGATCGATTACACGTTCGTACAAGATGAAGTTAACGTGTCTTTGTTTGGAAACGTGTCTGCAAAAACGGGTGTGACTTCTCAAACAGGTTTCTTCAACAAAGTTACAGTAAGTTCTGTCAGCAATGGTGTTATTACGGTGACTGGATTTGACGATGTTGCAGTGGCGACTGGTCGCACGATTTCTAATGTCACCGTTGATTTTAACGGCGTTTCCCTCACGACCTCGGGTTCACTAATCGCTTCTACATCTACAGCAACTGGTGAGTACGTGACAAGCTTTACGGGAAATTACACTGCGAGTACAGTGAACTATGCGGGGCATTCTTTGCAACTAACAAACATTACTGTGCCTGGTAGCCTTGAACTCATTAATCTCGATACTCTATTATCGTCCGCTCTGAGTGGAACAGATGCAATTGTTGGTTCAAACAATAACGACTATTTAGTTGGTTTTGGCGCTAATGACACGATTAACGGTAGCTCAGGAATTGACACAGTTTTTTACAGCGGCGCTTGGTCAAATTATACGATTGCGAAATCTGGAAGCGACTACACCGTGACCGCGAAAACAGGGACTGAAGGCATCGATACTTTGCGCTCGGTAGAACGTTTGCAATTTGATGGGACGAACATAGCGATCGACGTAGATGGTACGGCTGGTGCTGCCTACCGCATTTACCAAGCAGCATTCGGCCGCACGCCTGACTTGGCTGGTTTAGGCTATTGGATCAATGATATGGACAAGGGATCAAGTCTCACGACCGTTGCGGCGGGTTTCTTTCAATCGCCCGAATTTCAGCGAATTTACGGCACCGACCCCAGCATCAACACACTCATTACCAACTTTTATACCAATGTTTTAAAACGGGCACCAGATCAAGCGGGCTTTGATTATTGGGCAAATCAGATTAATAGCGGCGTCATTTCGAAAGCAGGTGCGCTCGCTAGCTTTACGGAAAGCAGCGAAAACAAATTACAAGTGATAGGCCAAATTCAAAATGGTATTGAATTTACAAAATATGTTGGATGACATTATTCCTGACTTTTAGAATTCAGTATTAAGCAGGTAATAAGTAAATTTCAAGCGTATGTAGCCTGTATTTCTTGTGAGCCCGACCAAGTCGCACCACTTTCTAAAGTGATGCTTCTTAAAATATTTC
>CAYPNW010000023.1:8311-12894 GCA_964411965.1 uncultured Burkholderiaceae bacterium | reverse complement strand
CCAAATACCAGTGCGAGCAAATCCATGCCTTGGTAAGCTGCCATGATCAGAAAATTGAGGGAAGATTATCGGGACGCCACCTCTAATTGCGACCTTAGGTTTAAAGGCCGACGACTGGCTTAAAAACAATTGTTCTTCACCATTTGATGTCGTCCATGACAGGAGGTGTGCGCCTTGCGTACATACTTTTGCGGTAGCGCCATCAAGGCTTTGAAGCGAAATGAATTCCACAATCATTCCAAATTAATTAGTTAAAGGAAGTACTCACTATCAAACCCATTTTGTGGTGATTTGCTTTTTTTCTGCCTTTTTTAATCGATTTATTGCTCGATTTTGTAGCTTGAGGCCCACTATTTTGCAGTTTATCGCTTTTATAGCAAAACAAATAATGACATCCACTACATTATTAGGGCTTACACAAAATTGCGTTGGCTAGGCCCGAAACAACAGACAAACCAAATGATACGGCTAGGCAAAGCAACAACGCCAATGTCTATTTCGCGTAAGTCCTAATTATTAACTTGGTTATAGAAAATAGCACTGAGCGTCATTTTGCCCTGTGTTCATAAATGTCATTGAAGTACCGTTTAAACAAAGGAAGAAATTGTCATGAAAAATCAAAGTCGTTCTAAGGTTTTTGTTATTCCTGTATTTTTTTCTTTTGCCCTAGTTCTGCTTACGGCATGCGAAGTCAATGTCAATCATGACGAGATTCGCGGTAGCGGAAAGATCATTACAGAGAAGCGTGCGGCCGGCGCATTTTCTGCAATTGAAAATACATCGCAATTCGACATCACTGTTATTGCTGATGGCCCTAGCAATATTGAAGTGACTGGTGACGATAATTTAATTAAAGAAGTCGAAACAGTGATCGAGGGAACAACTTTAAAAATCAAAAATAAGCGGCAAACAAATTTTCATATTTCGTGGAGCAAAAATCCACTCATCGTTAAAGTAACGACGCCTTCTTTAAATCAAGTACGTAACTCGGGCAGTGGCGATATTCGTTTAAGCCAATTGCACGATGAAAAGTTAGAAATTCAATCCGATGGCTCTGGTGACTTCATAGCTAGCGGAAAAATTGCCGATCTCAATGTCAAATCTAACGGCAGCGGCGACATGCTTTTAAGTGATTTAGTCGTCAAAAAATTAAAATTAGAAATGAATGGCTCTGGTGATGTTCGTTTGAATCAAGTAACACAAAGCATGAATATTACCAACAACAGCAGCGCTGATTTAGAAGTTGGCCGCATGGAGGTCGAGCAACTTGAACTTATTTCAAACGGCTCAGGTGATATACGTTTAATGGGACAAACGAAAGGTGTAAACGTTGTAATTTCTGGTTCAGGGGATACTGATCTAGGCTCACTTAGCGCGGATGTCGCAAGCATAAAAATAAATAGTTCAGGAAGCATTGCACTACGTGGCGAAGTCAACGAATTAAATGTTGAAGTAAATGGATCAGGTGATGTTGACGCAAACGGCTTAGTAGCGCAAAAACTCAATTTGAAATCGAATGGTTCTGGTAATTTAGCTTTTAAAAATCTTAAAGATAGCGTTATTGTCGATATCTCAGGCTCAGGTGATTTTGAAGCAGTGTTCCAAAATGCAAATCAAATTGAGATAACTTTAAACGGTTCCGGTAGCGCTAATTTAAGCGGTATCGGTAAAAATCTAAAAGCAACATTAATTGGCTCTGGTGACTTGAATGCAAACAATTTGTTGCTTGAAAATGCGTCCGTGAAAGTGACTGGACCTGGGGTGGCAGAAGTGAATGTGAAGGCAAATTCTAATGGTACAAATCGTGAAAATAAAACGAGCCGTCTGGTGAGAATAGACCGGAGTGGTGTAATAAACTGAAAGATATCTTGAGTTAGATCTAAGGAAATTAAACTTTAAATCGATGCGATAAAACTAAACGTGAACTTGAAATAAGGCTATTTAAACCAAAAATTAATTGAATCAACACATCATTTGGTAATTGCCATAGTTGTGCGCGAGGTGGTGCACAGTTTGTAGCCTTGCTTATTACCGGAATACACCATAAAGCTTCATTACTTAGCTCCAATAAAATTTCGCCTTCTTGATTTGTATGGCAAAAAATTTCACCACCTAGTTTTAATTGAAGACATAAACCCTGCCCTACACTAGCTTTATTCTCAAGTAGGCGTGCCAGTTCTTGATTTTGAAATGCCAACCACGCCTCAACTTCTTGTACTGAAACAAGCTCAACCCATGGATCATTTTCGTTTTGACTGGATAAGCTCATTACCGCCGTTTTGCCTTTTTTTATTCAAGAAAATTAATTATTTATTGCTACTAGTATTGAACTTGGTGCTCGTTCAAGTTTGTTTAGCATCGCTTATATTTTCAAAACTTTACTGGTTTAAGAAGGCACGATTATGCTCTGTAAAAGAGTTCAGCTCTGGACTTTATTTTTGCTTTTATTGTTTGTAATAAGTTTATATATACAAATAGTAGTAATAATAAAGCGAGGGCTTTTATGTGGATAACAGGTTTTAATTGTATGTAATGAAGGACTTAGAGAAAGTATAAATGGGACATAAAACACTGTATTGGTGTTGCATAGATTTGGGATAAAAATTTTGATCTAGGTTTTTTCGCTGTTTATCCACATTGTTCTCGGAAGTTATCCCAAAGCTTATCCACAATTATTGTTGTATTTTTTTACCGTGTTAACCTTGATTACTCTATTTTTACAGCGCATCGGCGCGTTTTAGTATTCTTGGTGCGAGGTTTTGCATTGCGTAACTGAATAGGCGATTGCAGGTGATTTGTGATGAAGACAGATGGCGGCTGTAAATAGCCGTATATTCGAGACTTGCAACGCCACCCCGTGCAAGTTTAAATTGCGATGCGCCAGAACTGTAATGTAATTTTGTTTGCCGATACTTTGCTTGTTGTAGCAGTAATGCCATTAGACGACGATAAATACCAGCCGATTGGGGAAGTTGGTTGTCATACCCGATTAGGGGCGTTGTAATCCAATTGTTGCTTGCATCTTGATATATTCCCAGCACGCCGACCAATCTGTTTTCCATCCGCAGCGCGTACAGATCTAAAAAGCCATTTTCATGGCATAACTCAAAAAATGCGGGAGTAAAGTCGGGGTTGAGTCGTGAATGTTTTTCAATAAATAACTGGCGAAAAAGTTGACGTAATTGTGGCAAATCAGATGCTTGTATTTGGTCTGGTGTGATGACCTCAATATCTTTGTTTGCTAGTAATTTAGCGTCTTGTTTTACATGATTTCGTTTCCAAACAGACGCGTCGTTCGGATCACATAAATAAATCATTCGCGCGGGAATTAAATGCCAGCCAAGTTGCGTTAATTGAGCCTCAATATTTGGCGTTACTTGCGAGCTAATGTTCCGAATGATTAAGGGGCTGTCAGGGTAGTATGCGGTTAATTGATCGGTTGCATTGCTGATGTCTGAACGTGACCATTCGGAATGTAAATTTGTTGAAATTAGATGATTTCCAATGATGGCCGCTTTATCTAGGCCGCAGCCATGCAGTAAGGCAGAAATGGGGCTTAATACGCAATATCCTGCTGCCTTAGCAAGCCATGCCAATTTTGGCGACACGTGGCGTAAGGCTTCGTGCCGCGCATAGTTCACCCATGCAGATCTGGGACTCAATACATAGCTTTGTGGTGTGGCAGCTTGTAATTGAAGGCTAACTGGTTGCGCCTGCCCGGCAAGATCAACGGAATCTACGGCGCAATGTGCATTGGCTAGCCAATAATCGCCGCCGCGTGAGCGCGCCATCATCAGCCATAGCGCGTCAGCAACGGTTTTTTTCGGAAGGCTGGAATTCAATTGTTTCTGTGGTGTTTAGATTTTGGTGTAAAGATGCATGCCACCATAGATGGCTGAACGGTCTGTGGCATACAGCACACGGTTGTGATCAACGTCGGTTTTCCACGCGGATAACAAATGTGCGGGAAGTTTATGTTCTAGCGGTGAATCTGACCCACCAGTTCTAAACACCACTTTCGCGTTTGGTGCGGCTGTTCTTGTTACTTCTTCCCATAACTCTGTGATTTGTTTGGCGTCCATCCAATCTTGCGCATCAAGGAATAAGTAGGCATCCATTGATGCTTTTGGTTGCTTGACTAAGAAATCTGTCAGGCTCATGTGGTGCGGATAAATCTTATCGATATTTTCCCGAAGACTATTGAAGTAGCGTTCTTGCAAATACATGGGAAGTGCCGCTTGTTTTTTTGTGTCGTAGCGGCGCGCGAATGCCTGTTGCGCAAAACAATTTTCGTCCAGCGGAAAATCACAAGCAAGATGACGCATTCTTTCTTTAAATAGCAGATGTAAGCCATTTTTTGCATCGTTCTTGAGTTCTTCAAATTGCGACGGTGGAATACCTAAGCTATATAAGGCCACCGGTTGTTTCGATAAATAGCGAAACAACTTGGTTTCAAAAACAGGCGCTAAATACTGATCGAACAAAATTTTCTGCTCTTCCATATTCTTCGCAGTGCTCAGTTTCTTTAAGTTACCGCCTAACAGGCGTACTAGGATATGAGCAAAACCAATAAAATCGCCTAG
>CAYPNW010000023.1:6755-8211 GCA_964411965.1 uncultured Burkholderiaceae bacterium | reverse complement strand
AAATCAACAGCGTGCACAGCGGCTGGTCTTGCAGACAAATACGCTAAAGCATTGCAGCCGCCAGATGATATCGTCAGGATATTGGCACCTGGTTTTAACTGCAGCGCGTCAAGGTCAGAACGAGGATCTTCCCAAATTTGCGCATACACCAAGCGACTAAACCAATGCGTGAAAAGTCTATCGGCGAGGCCTTTTTTGCCTGCAGTGGTTGAATTAAGGACTGCTGAGTTGACTAAAGTCTTGGTATTCATTCCGCTCTCCCGTCGTTTTTTGAATTGAGCTCTTTGAGCTTTCTTACTGCTTCAATTCGGCGAACTTTAAGCGAGGAAGGTGACAGTAGCGTGACAATTAAGTGAAGAATTGATGAAATATCGCGCTGTTTTCGCTTAAATCAGGAAAGTATTTGACGAATCTATGGAAAAAAATGAGAATCAACTTTTACATTTTTCTTTGCGCAGTGGAAATTACCGCAATGCAAAAATTCATTTGCCGTTTTGTAAGTTATTACAGCTAATATCGACCTATTTTACGTATTGCGTCGCAAAAAAATAAATGGGTTTTTGCCTTATTGTTGTCATCACGTGGAGAAAAGTGTGAGCCAAACTAAGCAACAAGTTGTCGTAATCGGTGGTGGTTTTGCGGGTATTGCCGCAGCGAAAGTTCTTCAACATCATCTTCCTGATGGTTATCAATTAACCTTAGTCAGCGAAGAAAGTTACACCACCTTTAATCCCATGTTGCCTGAAGTTGTTGGCGCATCGGTCTTTCCAGAACATTTAGTGGCGCCATTGCGTCAAGTCATCGATATCCAAGGTAAAGCCAACTTCGTAATGGCTAGGGTGGAAAAGATTGATGTGAAAGAAAAACGCATTACCTGCACGACATTAAATGGCCGCGTTGAAGTGCCTTATGCGCATGCGATTTTAGCCATTGGTAACCGTGCTCGTATCGATTTTTTACCCGGAATGAAAGAATTCGCGTTGCCTTTGAAAACAATTGGCGATGCGGTACATATTCGGAATGAAGTTTTGCGTCGTATCGCGAAAATTGAATTAACAACGGATGCCGCCACACGCGAAAAATTGGGACACTTTATTGTTTTAGGTGGGGGGTTTTCGGGAGTAGAAGTTGCTGGCGCTATAGCAGACTGCTTGCGTAGCATTACTCGTTATTATCCGCGTGCCGATCCCAAAATTCTTAAAGTCTCTTTAGTGCACGATGGTGACCGTTTGCTTCCAGAATTGGAACCGATGTTGGGCATGTCTGCGCAAAAATCACTGGAATCACGCCAGGTCAATGTGCTCTTAGGGCAAAGAGCGGGCAGTATCTCTGATAGCGGCGTGACATTTACCTCGGGCGAAATGTTAGCTGGTGGTACTGTCATTGCTACCATCGGTACCCAGCCAAATTCCCTGTTAGCAGAAATGGGCTTGCCAACCGAACGCGGAAGATTGGT
>CAYPNW010000023.1:5103-6655 GCA_964411965.1 uncultured Burkholderiaceae bacterium | reverse complement strand
CGTGGCTGGGGTCGTATTATCAACATCGCCTCTGCGCATGCTCTCGTCGCATCACCATTTAAGAGCGCTTATGTGGCGGCAAAGCACGGCATCGCAGGCCTGACAAAAACAGTCGCATTAGAAGTTGCTGACAAGGGCATTACGATGAATGCGATTTGCCCTGGTTATGTGTGGACACCTCTGGTGGAGAAACAAATTCCAGAAACCGCAAAGGCGCGTGGCATTACCGAAGAACAAGTTATTAATGATGTGTTGTTGCATGCGCAACCAACACGCAAATTCGTTCAAGTTGAACAATTGGCTGGCTTGGTCAAGTATTTGGTGAGCGATGATGGCGCATCCATGACAGGTGCGATCATTCCTGTTGATGGTGGTTGGACAGCCCAATAATTGAGTCGCTTAACCTAACCTAACTAGACAAAGAGCCCCCAAATGAGAAAGCCTGTTAATAAGAAAATCAACCTAGCCTTACAAGGCGGCGGTTCGCATGGCGCCTTCGCTTGGGGCGCAATTGACGCACTCCTCGAAGATGGACGCATCGAATTTGAAGGCATCAGCGCGACCAGCGCCGGTGCCGTCAATGCCGTGGGTTTAGCGCAAGGTTTATTGAACAATGATCGTGATGAAGCGCGCGAAACTTTAGAAGGATTATGGAAGACGGTGAGCGACGTAGGCGCGCAATATAGCCCTTTCAAAAGCCTCATTCCTGATAATCCGATTACCAAAGCGTTTGCCACCATGATGGGTGCAAAAGGCGGTGGACATAGTTTGGAACAATCGCCGATGTATGCGGGGTTTGATCTGATGACGCGAACATTTTCGCCTTATCAATTTAATCCAGGAAACTTTAATCCTTTGCGTAACGTTCTCTTGGAAAAAATTAACTTTGAAGCCATCAAAAGTTATTCGAAACTGAAGTTAAAAATTTGCGCGACCAATGTAGAAACCTGCAAGGTCAAAATTTTTGATAATGCTGAATTGTCCGTTGATGCTGTTTTGGCGTCCACATGTCTGCCTATGCTTTTCCAATCTGCGCAGGTCGATGGACAATATTATTGGGACGGCGGGTATATCGGCAATCCAGCAATCTTCCCGTTAATTTATGATTGCCAATCACCGGATGTGTTGATTGTGCACATTAACCCCATCATCCGTAAAGGTGTACCGCAAACGGCAGGGGATATTCTGAATCGGCTGAACGAGGTGAGTTTTAATTCCTCATTAATGCGTGAAATGCGCGCGATCGCGTTTGTTTCAAAGTTGATTGAAGACGGTTTGTTAGATAAGAAGAAAATGAAGACCATGCTGATTCATTCGATACGTGCGGATGAAGAAATGGCTGATTACGATGTATCAAGTAAATTGAATACTGATTGGACCTTCCTGACCCACCTGCGTGATCGTGGTCGCGCCGTCACACAAGAATGGTTAGAAGAACATTTCGACAAGGTTGGAAAAGAATCTTCCGTCGATATACGTAAAGAGTTCCTGTAAGTACCCTCGTTGTAATGAGTTTGCCGCGTAAGTCGACTTTTTAACTGTAACTCTAACT
>CAYPNW010000023.1:1200-5003 GCA_964411965.1 uncultured Burkholderiaceae bacterium | reverse complement strand
TAACTTTAAGTGAGCCTCAAATGGATGTCCAATCTATCCTGAACTTACCCTCAATGCCTGCGGCTAGCCCAAGCTATCCGCGTGGTCCGTATCGGTTTATTGATCGCGAATACTTCATCGTGACCTATAAATCTGACCCAGACGCAATTCGTGAAGCTTTACCGGAACCCCTAGAACCGGATGGTAGCGACACGGTCTTGTATGAATTTATTCGCATGCCAGACAGTTCTGGCTTTGGTAATTACACTGAAAGCGGTATTGTGATTCCGTGTAAATTTGGCGACGAAAAAGTCAATTTCACGGCGCAAATGTATTTGGATTGTGAGCCGCCTATTTCGGGTGGACGTGAAATCTGGGGTTTTCCAAAAAAATTGGCTAATCCTAAGCTAAGTGTGGTGCATGACACATTAACAGGGCGTTTGGAATATGCGGGGCAACCCGTCGCTATTGCGACTATGGGTTATAAACATGAGAACCTCGTATGCGATATGGATAGTGGAATTTGTGACCCACGCATACTCGAAAAGAAGATGAGTAAGACCCAAGTCAACTTGAAGTTAATTCCTCATGTTGACGGCTCTTTAGCGATTGCGCAGTTGGTGGCATACAATTTAACGAATATTCAAATCAAAGGCGCATGGGGCGGTCCAGCCCGTTTGCATTTGATCCCGCATGTGAATGCACCAGTGGCTGATTTACCCGTACGGAAAATCGTCGATGGTCAACATTTTGTTGCGGATTTAACTTTGCCTTATGGTCGTGTGTTGCACGATTATTTCGCAAAATAATTTTTTGGGACCTACGCAAAGTAGATGTTGGCGTTGCGGCTTCGCGCCTAGCCAACGCATTTTTGTGTAAGCCCTAAACTTGATAAAGGTCGTACCAGTGGATAAGCGTTTTTGGCAAAATTCAATCGTGATCATCGCGTCAGTTGCTGGAGCGAGTATGGTGTTGAAGGCGCAAACCCATTGGTTTGACCCGGTAAATCCGGCTAAGGTGGAGCGTGAACGCTGTTATGGTGTCACCAAGGCAGGGATGAATGATTGTGCAACCAGCGTCCATTCCTGCGCATCACAATCACGGGAAGATCGCGATGAGCGCGAATGGATTTGGGTGCCAAACGGCACCTGTTCGCGTTTGGCCAATGGCAAACTATAAGTAAAATAACTTACGCTATTCGCTAATTCCATTTCTAAAGCTATCGTGTCGTTGTTGCCTTCGCCTTGCCGTACTACAGCACTGTCTGCGGCTCGTCGCCTAGACACAATTGATTTGGAAATGGAATAAAGTCCGCGCCTGTTCACAAATTGAATGGGCGGTTTTTTTACTAGCATTGTGCGAAACTTGTGTAAGTAAACAAGTTTGCAATATAGCCATTAGAAGAGATGCGCATGAAGGTTCCAGAGCGGATTAAGCAATCTTTTGAAACACAACAACATCAAAGCGAATTCTGGGTTGCTGGCGTACAACTAGCGACGATCATTACCCTCTTAGTTATTTATTACTTAGCGCCTTCAGGTTTTTCTGATGATGCGCCAGTGCGCTCTGCGGGCCTTGGGCTGTATCTATTCGTTATTCTGATTCTTTGTCGCCTCTGGTTCACCTATACCAAACAATTAAGTTACCCCGTTTTGGCGATATCCGTCGTGGTGGAAATGCTTTTGTTGTTGTTTGTGATTTGGGTGTATCACCTTCAATTCGAAGAGTCGCCCAATATCAATTTAAAGAATACCCAAATCGCTTACGTGTTTGTCTTGATCGGTTTGCGGGCGTTGCGCTTCGATCCGTTTTTGATACTCTTGTCTGGACTTACAGCCATAATTGGCTGGTGTTGGATAGTCTGGGATGTGGTTAATCGCATGGGCAAGAACGTAATTACTTGGGATTACGTAACCTACGCGTCTAGCCGTAGCCTGTACCCAGGTGCAGAATTAGACAAAATTTTAGCGATTTTTTTGGTAACCGCCATCGCCTTAGTTGTGGTTACGCGCGCACGAAAAACACTTTTTGACGCGACCTCGCAAAGCATCGCGGCGCAAGACTTGGCAAAATTTTTTGATGCCGATGTGGCAGATAAAATTACGGGTGCCGAAATTACGGCGGCGCCTGGTCAAGCCGAGTTAAAAAATGCGGCAATCGTGTTCACCGACTTACGCGGATTTACGCACCTCGCCGCCGATTTAAGCCCGGTTGAGCTGATTCAGTACCTCGGTGAATATCAAGCCTTGGTTGTGCCGATTATCCAAAAGCATGGCGGCAGTATTGATAAATTTATGGGTGACGGCATTCTCGCGAGCTTTGGTGCGACCAGCACATCTACCCTGTACGCGGCTGATGCATTGCGTGCTGCAGATGATGTGATGGCGCAATTAAACGAATGGAATTTGCGCCTAAGTCAACGCGGCTTACCGGCAGCAAGTATTGGTGTTGGTGTGGCAGTCGGCGAGGTTCTTTTCGGCGTGATCGGCTTTGGCGCGCGTCTTGAATACACCGTGTTAGGTGACCCCGTCAATTTGGCTGCGAAGTTAGAGAAGCAAAACAAAATTGAACAGTCACGCGTGTTAGCACCGCTGAGCGTACTGACACTCGCGATAGAGCAGGGTTACCAAGCAAAAGAAAATGTAAACGTGCATCGCCAGGTCAGCGTTGGCGGTGTTACTGGCGAATTAGATTTGGTTGTTTTGCATTAGAGGTATCCACCCAAAGCCGCCCCAACCCTCTTGCACCGACACGCCAGTATTAAAGTACTGAAGGTATCGGTGCTTCCTTAACTTAAATCACGCAGGCTTGCGAACGCCTTTGGCGCGCGAATATTGTGGTGGATAAGATATCGTCGCACCTAAGGTGTCGGCAGCACGCCATGCCCAGCGTGGGTCAGCAAGAAACGCAGTGGCCAAGGCGACGAGGTCAGCCCGGCCTTCGGCGATGATCGCTTCGGCTTGATGTGGGTCGCTGATACCACCGACTGCACGGGTGCTAATGCCCGCTTCGCGGCGTACTCGTTCGGCTAAATGCACCTGATAGCCTGGTCCGAACGGAATACTTGTGGGAGGTACGACGAAGCCACCCGTTGCACAAATGTAGTCATAACCCATTTGCTTAAGCTGCTGCGCAACGATCACAGCATCGCCGGTATCTACGCCGCCCTCTTGCCAATCGGTGGTGGTTAGGCGCACGCCCAAGGCTATACTTGGTGGCACCGCAGCGCGTACACGTTTGGCAATCTCGAGTAATAAGCGGGCACGATTTTCTGCACTGCCGCCCCACTGATCAGTGCGCTGGTTCGCTAAGGGCGATAGAAATTGGTGCAATAGATAACCATGGCCAGCGTGCAGTTCAATCACATCAAAACCAATGCGGCTGGCACGCACTGCTGCCTGAACGAACGCGGCAATTGTGCGTTCAATACCACTTTCATCCAAGGCTTCTGGTACCTTCCAATCTGCTTTGAAGGGTACTGCCGATGGTGCCACAGTGACCCAAGGGTCTTGGTCGTCGGGTAATGCGCTGCCACCCTCCCACGGACGGGTGATGCCGCCTTTGCGACCAGAGTGCGCAAGCTGGATGCCAAATTTTGTACCTGCTGGTGCATAGCGGCGTGCGACTTGGAGCGTCTTACTCAGTGCGGCTTCGTTGGCGTCTGAATACAATCCTAAGCAGCCATGGGTGATACGACCACGTCTTTCGACATGCGTGGCTTCGGTCATCACCAAGCCTGCACCACTCATCCCGTAGTTGGGCAAATGTTGCAGATGCCAGTCGCTGGCCGTGCCATCTGTCGCCGAGTATTGGCACATAGGTGA
>CAYPNW010000023.1:0-1100 GCA_964411965.1 uncultured Burkholderiaceae bacterium | reverse complement strand
CAGGCTTGGGGCTGCGTTGTGTAATGGCGAGACCGAGGGTAACAACGACAAGACCGCCAATTTGTAAGAAGCCTGGGATCTCACCAGTGAGCGGAAGGCCAACCAAGGTAGCAACCACGGGGACCATCGCTGGGAAGGCCGCAGCGCGTGCCGCGCCGAGCATTTCCACAGCACGGCCAAACGCGTACACCGCGACCACGCCCGACAAAATGCCGTGCACAACAATCAATTGCGCGATGGCATGAATTGGTAATGCTGCGAGAGTATTGATCCCGTGTGTGAATAAATAAACCGGTAAATAAATTACGGCTGACAGCACGGAGACCGCCGCAGTGGCGGCAATCGGTGATATTGACCAGCGGCGCGATAAGACAGAAAAAAGTGCCCACATCACACCAGCGCTCGCGAACAAAGAGTCACCCGCCAGCGACGATAATCCACCGATCAACGCGCTCGGTCCTGCGATGAATGCAAGGCCAGCCAGAATGACGCCGGCGCCAAGCACACGTGTTTGTGTGAGGCTATCGCGCAGCAACACGGCGCCTAACAGCAAGCCAGCGACGGTGATTGCGGCAGGCTGAACAACGGCACCATGCGCTAAGGGTGCAAACTGAAAACCGCTTGCGCTGACCAAAATAAATAAGGGACCTGCTAAGGCAGTGAGCATGAGCGCTTTGTTCCAACCAAGACCAGCCATAGTGCTGGGGGAGTGGCGCAGTAACCATGGAAGCATCAACAATCCTGCCACCGTGTAACGCACAAACGCAACATCCGCTGGCAAAATCCCACCGCTCACATTCGCGCGTGCCACAGCGAGATAAACGCCCCAAATAGTCACGGCGATTGCACCCCAGAGTGCACCTCGCAGAGTGCTAGTGAGAGTCGCGTTCAATGCGCTAGCGAATTGCTGATGCCAGACGAGTTGGCTTATGTCTGCTTTATTGCTAGCGGTTTGAGTGTAAGAGTGCGTCATGATTGAGTTCCAAAATTCGTCCGAAGAGAGAATCATTGTTGGTTGACTCAATATAAGGCACGCAAACAATAATGAGTAGGCACCTATTTCTGCTAATACTTATGCAGATTTGGAATGATTGCTTACG
>CAYPNW010000022.1:16860-19578 GCA_964411965.1 uncultured Burkholderiaceae bacterium | reverse complement strand
TCGCCCTTTCGTTCGTTAGGTTTGCGGCTTTTACTTCCAGCATGGCTTGGTAAGTCAGTATGCCCGCTTGATATTGGTTTTGCGCGATTTGAGCCGCTTGGCGTGAAGACGAGGCAGCCAGATCTTGCGCAATATAAGCCTGGTTCAGAATATTTTGCGCGGCTAAATTGTCTTCCACCTCTAAGAAGCTTGTCAGGACGGTTTGCCGATAATTGGCAACATCTTCGTCAAAATCAGCTTCCGCCTTTTCACGTGGCGCATTTGGCGCGCCGGAATAAATCGGTGCCGCTAGTCTAAGCCCGCCGAGACCGCCCTTTCGAACACTGACGCCAGCCGCAATATCAAATTTAGGGTATTTGCCGGCTTCCGCAGCACCGATTCGTGCATTCGCGACCAGCATGCGTCTTTCAGCAGCAATAATATCGGCTCGTCGCTGTAATAGTTCGGATGGCAGGTTGGCAGGTATGGTCGGAACAGAACTTGCCAGCGGTGCCATTGCAATTGAAAAATCTGCTGGCGCCTTTCCTATCAAGACTGCAATCGCGTGCTCTAACTGTTGCCGCGTAATTCGCGCATCCTGCGCCTGTGCTTGTGCCGTAGCAAACTGGGCTTGGGCTTGGGCGATACTCCCTTTATCCGAAACCCCCACTGCATACTGATTTCTCGTAATTTTTAATAGTTTTTCATAGGCATTGGTCATTTCATCAAGCCGAACAATGTCTGCATCTTTTGCTCGAAGCAAAAAATAATTCTGTGCCAATTGCGCTTGCAGGGACAACTTGGCCGCATTGAGGTCCGCAAGAGTTGCTTCAACATTCGCGTTATTCGATTCAATATTGCGTTGAATACGTCCCCACAAATCAAGTTCCCAATTGACTCTTATACCGAAATCATTGGTACCACCCAACACGACATTAGGCAATTTCTCGGCTTGTGCAATCGCAGCTAAGGCTTGCGCCTGGCGCACCTTTGCCGCATAAGTTTGTAAGGAATAATTTTTTTGTTCAATTTGAAGCATCAACTTATCGAGTTCGGTATCAGCGTAAATTGACCACCACGCAGCGCCTGATTGAATACCTGCACTTTTTTCGTCGAACGTGGAGGCGCTGTTCGCTTCTTTGAATTTCGCTGGCACGTCAATTGTAGGCCTGACGTAATCTGGCCCCACCACCGTGCAGGCATGAAGTAACAGCAACAATCCAAGCAAACTCATTCGGGGTGCAATAAGCATTTTCTTTGACTTTATCATGGCAACTTATCGATAGTAGGCGCATTTGTAGCGACGGGATGAAAGCCCGCCCCACGCTTTTGAAAACGATTTGAAAAAAGTGAGAACACGCTCGGAGAAAAATAGTCGCGGGTCCAAACACTGAATCTGTCCAAATAAATATAGACCACAGGTGTGGTGTAGAGCGTTAAGAGTTGACTCATGATTAAACCGCCTCCGATGGCAATGCCTAAAGGTTGACGCATTTCAGCACCATCACCCGCTCCCAACGCCAATGGCACTGCGGCTAACAGAGCAGCCATGGTCGTCATTAAAATGGGGCGGAAGCGTAATAAACATGCTTGAAATATTGCGTCGCCCGCATTAACGGTTGCGGAACGCTGAGCGTTTAAAGCGAAGTCGATCATCATGATCGCGTTCTTCATCACGACACCAATTAGCATGAAAATACCAATCATGGCGATCACGCTAAAGTCTGTCTTGCAAATCATTAGTGCTAGCAAAGCACCTACCCCAGCAGATGGCAGCGTGGATAAGATGGTTAAGGGATGGATCAGGCTCTCATACAAAATCCCAAGTACGATATACAAGGTCAAAATCGCGGCCAGAATCAAAATAGGCTGGCTATCGAGGACTTCCTTAAAGGCCTTTGCCGAACCTTGAAAACTGCCACGAATGGCATTTGGCAACGCCAAATCGCGCAGTGCCGCTTCGATCAACACGGTGGCTTTTGAAAGCGAAACACCCTTCGGTAAATTGAAGGAAACCGTTGTCGCGGCAAGTTGTGAATGGTGGTTCACGCTTAAAGCCGCTTCAGTTTGTTGATATTGCGCCAGCAAAGACAGTGGCACTGCTATTCCTTGCGCATTGACGATCTTCATATCCTCTAACGCTGCGGCGGACTGCGCCAATTCGGGCGCCACTCCCATGACCACGCGATACTGGTTCAAAGGCTCATAGTTCGTTGAGATTGCCCGTTGTGCAAATGCATCGCTTAACACCGCATCTATTTGCTTACTAGTGATACCAAATCGCGCCGCTGCATCACGATCAATCGTCAGTTTGGTTTGCACACCCTTGCTTTGTTCATCCGTATCAACGTCAAGTAACTCTGGTATCTGCGCCAAGGCTCGACGGATGCGCGGTTCCCACTGACGTAGCAAATCAAGATCATCAGCCTGTATCGTGTATTGATATGAGGAACGGCTTTGACGCCCCCCTACTTTGATATCCTGAATCGGCGTCAGAATCAGCGTCGCTCCGGGCTCTCCGGCGAGTTTGTCACGCAGGCGAGCAACTATGGCGTCTGAGCTATCTTTGCGTTCAGATAAGGGTTTAAGCGCAATGAAAAGTGAAGCGGTATTTCGTTGTGAACCACCGGTATAACCCACCACACTATCGACCGCGCTATCGGCACGAACAACATCAATAAAACGCGCAAGTTTTTTCTCCATCAATTGAAACGACATGCTTTGATCACCTTGTATGCG